>CAIUSQ010000093.1 GCA_903901905.1 uncultured Actinomycetes bacterium | reverse complement strand
GTATTCAAATTTCATTTATTTAACGCTTCTTTCACTAGACCGGAAACAATCGAACCATCTGCTTTTCCTGCGGTTTGACCCTTGATAACTCCCATTACTTTGCCCATATCCCCTGGCCCACTTGCGCCAGTTTGTGCAATGGCTGCAGCAATAAGTTTCTTGATTTCATCTTCGCTCATTTGTTCTGGCAAATACTTAGCAATTACTTCACCCTCTGCTTTTTCAAGAGCTGCTTTGTCTGCGCGCCCAGCTTCTGCAAATGCTTCTGCTGCTTCGCGACGCTTCTTTGCTTCACGTGAAAGCACAGTAATGATTTCGGCATCAGTCAGAGTGCGAGCTTCTTTACCTGATACTTCTTCATTGGTGATTGCTGTTAAAACCATGCGAATCGTGCCCGAGACAATTTCGTCACGGCTGCGAATAGCCTCGGTTAAATTTGCCTGCAAGGTTTCTTTTATGCTCATATCGATATCTTAAGGTATTTTTCCCTGGCACAGTCGTATTATATGAACACCTAACTGCCTGATTTAAGGAAAAGTGGACAAGATGCCAACATTGCAAAAACGAGCAAGATTTTTGGTGTTAAGCGCCATAGGGCTTATGGTTCTTGTGATCGTTCCTGTGTTTAATGACTCAACAAATATCCCAAAGTTTTCTGTGCTTTTTTTCATCTCCGCTTTGGGCTTTTCAGTTTTGGCGATACCTAAGTTTGGATTACTGGAAAAAAAGAATTGGATTAGTTGGCTACCTCCAGTTTTATTCTTATTCGTTTTGTTAATATCAGCGATTTTTACGGACCAGAAGTACGCAGCATTCTTTGGCAGTTATGGACGTAATAACGGTTGGTTTCAATATCTTGGATTAACTGTATTGTTCTTATTAACAGCTTTTTCCTTTAATTTTGCAACGTTAACAAAGTTGTTTTATCTAATGGCAGCACTGGGTCTGGTTATTTCAATTTATGGTTTCTTTCAATACTATGATCTTGATTTTATCAATTACACAACTCCCGGTAACCCAATTATTGCAACAATGGGAAATCCGAACTTTGCCTCAGCCTTTATGGGTTTTGCAGCAGTAGCACTTGTGTGGAAAATTACCGATACAAAAGTACTGTGGCAAAAGGGTGTTATTTTTCTAATATTGATATTTCAAACGTACGTAATTTATGTCTCTGAGTCTTCGCAAGGTTTGTTTATTCTCTTGATTGGTGCCCTTACATTTATTGGCGTTAAATACTTTACGTCAAGTAAAAAAATTGGATTCTCTTACTTTTCATTCTTTGGCTTGACCTCCTTCATTGGATTGATAGGACTCTTTCAAATAGGACCACTAACTAAGTTCGTTTATCAAGAATCAACGACCCTCCGTGGTGATTACTTCCGTGCTGCGTGGAGAATGTTCAAGTCGGATCCCTTAACTGGTGTTGGAATCGAAAGATTCGGGGAGTATTACCGTATGTATCGTGATGCCGATGCTGCATTACGTCTAGGTCCGCGATTTGTTACAAATTATGCACACAATGCTTTTCTGCAGTTGTTGGCTACTGGTGGAATAATTCTTTTTCTAACGTACCTCATAATGATTCTCATTGTTGTATTTGCGGCGATTAAAGGATTTAGAACCTTTAAAGGTAATGAAAAGGCAATCTTTGGTGCATTAGTTTCTTTGTGGTTTGCGTTTCAGATTCAGGCACAGATTTCCGTAGATCAAATAACTATTGCAGCAATAGGTTGGGTCCTTGCCGGCGCAGTTGTTGCTTTAGGTTTTAACCATAAGTTAATTGCTGAGAAAGCATTTCAACCGAATACCTATCGTAAGAAGAACTCTGGTGGAATGAGCAATTCCACGATGGTAGCCGGTGGATTAAGTTTGGTTTTATTGATTGCATCTTTTATGTGGTTAGTTCCTATTTGGAAAGCTGATTACACCATTAAGCAGGCTCGACTTCTTCAAGGTGACGCTGGTGATTTTAACTTTTTAGCTGAGAAAAAGAATTTAGCTCTCAAAGCAGTCGAAAGCGCTCCAGGTGAAGTTAGGTACAAGCTGCTGGCAAGTGTCGTACTTTCAAGTGCAAAAGAGCTAGAACTAGCTCGAATTCAACTGCGAGATGCTTTCGAGATAGATCCGCGGTCATATGACTCAGTTGTTATGGCAGCTAAAGTTTATGAATTAGCCGGATTAACGGAGGAGGCAATTAAGACCAGAATTGCTGCTACTAAAATGGATCCGAATGACACGGATAACTGGTTGCAATTAGGTAAAAACCTTGCTCAGGTTAGAGATTTTAAAGCCATAGCTAAAGTTATTGAACTGGTTAAGCCCCTTGAGGCTAAATCAACCATCGCTGATGATTTACGTAAGTTGCTTCCAGTAGCACCTACTCCGTAAATTCAAGGGTGATTAGTTGGGCCATCAACTTGCGTCTATCTTTCCTGGAGCTTTCAAGAATTAGCCAAGTCTTGTCCTTCACTTTCTGATGAATCCAGAGCTTGCATTCTGAATATACCAATTGATTGTGGACTGAATTCCATCATGAAGTGAAATTTGAGGTCTCCACCCAAACTTTTGTATACGTTCAACATTGAGGACTTTTTGCGGGGTTCCATCTGCCTTGCTCGCGTCCCACAAAATTTCTCCCTCAAAACCAGTTAGCTCAGATACTAGTAAAGCCAATTCTTTAATTGTCACATCCTCACCAGTACCCACGTTGATATGCAATTCTGAATCATAATTCTCAAGCAAGACCGCTACTGCACTTGCTAAATCATCAACATGCAAAAATTCGCGGCGGGGGTTCCCTGTACCCCACAGAGTCACTGAAGAGCTCCGATTAAACTTGGCCTCTACGAATTTTCTAATGAGTGCCGGCAACACGTGTGAGCTTTCTAATCCAAAATTATCCCGTGGTCCATATAAATTAGTAGGCATTACAGAAATCCATTTATGACCAAATTCTTTACGATATGAATTTATAAGTTCGATCCCCGCTATTTTCGCTATCGCATAAGCCGAATTGGTTTTTTCGAGAGGTCCAGTGTTTAAATACTCTTCTTTGATCGGCTGCCTTGCGTTTCTCGGATAGATGCAGCTTGAACCTAGAAATACAAATCTAGGTACTTTTGCTCGGTGAGCGGCCTCCATCAGGTTGCCTTGAATTAGCAAGTTTTCTGAAAGGAACTCCACGGGTTGGTGATCATTCGCTGCTATGCCACCAACTCTTCCGGCAGCATCAATGACGGCTGTCGGTTTAAGGCTTGATATGAATTCAATCGTAGAAACTTTGTCGAATAGGTCTACATCCGCGCGACTAATGCCAACTGTTTTCAATCCTATTTTTTCAAAGTGCATGAGTAAAGCAGAGCCAACCAAGCCTGTTGAACCAGCAACAACAATCGTCACCAGAAAACTTTAACAGTTCGATTTAGCCTATTTTGTAAATTCGACGGCAAGTAATTCAGCAATCTGCGCTGTATTAAGAGCCGCGCCTTTGCGTAAATTATCGCCGCAGACAAATAGGTCTAAAGCCATTGGATCATCGATGCTCTTTCGAACACGACCAACCCATGTTGGATCTGT
>CAIUSQ010000092.1 GCA_903901905.1 uncultured Actinomycetes bacterium | reverse complement strand
TTTAATGGTTGGTTTGGGTTTTTGCCATAAATCTCTGATGTGCTGGCAATGATGATGCGTTTTTTATGTTTTAGGGCAGCTTGCAAAACAACTTCACTGCCCGTGAAGTTTGTGGAAACTGATTCCACTGTCTTTTCTAATATTGTGCTCACACCAAGGGCTGCGGCCATATGTAGAACTAGATCTGATTGCTCAGTGAGTTTGTTTACCAATGCCACATCACGGATATCGCCTTCGTGGATTTCGACTTTGTTTTGGATATGGGCGATATTTGATAATTGACCTGTTGAAAGGTTATCTAGGATGACTGGGGTGTTGCCTTGGGCGAGAAGGGCATCACAGAGGTGAGAACCTATAAATCCGGCTCCACCGGTGAGAAAGACGCGCATATGCCCAGTCTATACAAAGCTTGTGGGCATAACTTGCCAGCCGGGCTGGAAGATTTAGGCATAGCAGTGTGGAATAGGGTCATGAAGTTGCTGATTGAATGGGATGAAGGATCAATTGTTTTAGATCCAGAACACTCATATGTGTTGGGTCGCGATCCATCAGCTGATATTCCTATCGAAAATAGCAAGCTTTCGCGGGCACACTTGCGTCTTTCTTTTGTCAATAAAGCTTGGGAACTTAAAGACTTAGATTCCTCGAATGGCTCTTTTATCAATGGGAAACGCTTTGATACTCATAAATTAGTAAAGGCTGCCACTATCTTCCTAGGCGGAAGCGACAACCTAAGTTTTACTCTCACCCCATTGACTAGCAGTACCGCTACAACGGTTAAGGCAAGCTTGCAAGCTCAAGACAAAGAAGCCACCCGAATGACTAAAGTGCGTGGAGATGAATACTTATCTGAAGAGAGTGGGCCACGTAGAGTCCGACTCCAACAGCGAATTCGAATAGGAAGAGCTGAGGGAAGCGATTGGTATATCGATGATCTCAATGTCTCCCGCAATCATGCGCAGATTGTTCAGAGTTCAGCAGGTGGGTTTGAAATTGTTGATTTAAAGTCAACAAACGGAACATTTTTAAATGGGATTCGGATCAAGCGTGAAATCTTAAAGACTGGCGATGTCATTTCTGTTGCTGGTTTTGCACGTAGATATACACAAGATGGTTTACAAATTCTAGAAGGTATTGATGGAACTCCAGTAGTTGCAAAAGAGATTAGTTTTGATATTGGGGACCGGCTTTTATTAAATGACGTTTCATTTTCACTAGGTCCTCGCACTTTAACCGCCATAGTCGGGCCATCAGGTGCGGGTAAATCAACTTTATTAGGTGTGTTAACCGGTAGAACTAAACCTACAAGTGGACAGATCTATATCGGTGGAATTGATTTACACACCCAATTTCAATCACTAAGTCGCCAGATTGGGTCAGTGCCGCAAGCTGATATTTTGCACACCCGCTTAACAGTTCGCCAAGCACTCAACTACGGAGCCCAACTGCGCCTGCCGAACGACACTACAAGAGCTGAGCGGGATGCGCGTGTGGCAGATGTGATGGATAAGTTAGAGCTAACAGAACGTGCGGATCTGCGCATTGATCGTCTATCTGGTGGGCAGCGCAAGCGCGCAAGCATTGGTCTTGAACTCCTCACCTCACCACAATTACTAGTTCTAGATGAGCCTACGTCAGGCTTAGATCCAGGCCTAGATGCACATGTCATGGAAACTTTACGTAACTTGGCCGATGATGGTCAGACTGTGGTTTTAGTAACGCACTCAGTTGATAATTTAGATTTTTGTGACAATGTCATTTTGTTGGCATCTGGTGGCAAAGTGGCATATGCCGGTCCTTCTTCTACAGTTTTCTCCAAACTTGGTAAGAAATCTTGGGCTGAAGTGTTTAGATTCCTTGCAACTCCAGATGCGCTCTTACTCGCCGCTCCTAAACATGAGGATGCGATATCAACTGAAATCCAAGCTGGACATGTTTTGGCTCGTAGGCAATCAACGCTTAGACAGATTAAGACCCTGGCTTCTCGCTACACCCGGGTAATTTCATCGGATAAGTTTTATCTTGCACTTTTAACACTTATCCCAGTGATCATTGGTGCCATCTCATATGCTGCTGGTAGTAGTTATGGATTTGGTCCCGGAACAGTCACTAAGTCAGGCTTTAATTACAATCCATTTGCCCAGGGAACAATTCTTGTCTTAATTCTGGGATCAATATTTGTGGGCCTGTCCACAAGCATTCAGGAGATAGTTAAAGAAGGCGCTGTGCGAAAACGTGAGCAAAGCGTAGGGATTAGGTCTAGGACATATGTCATTTCTAAGGTTCTTGTGCTTGGAATAATCGTCATTCTGCAAATTCTTGTATTCACATTTATAGTTTTGTTCAACCGTCCGATGCCAGAAGCAGGGCTTCTCATTGCGAACAGCAGGTTAGAAATTACCTTAATTTGTATCTCGCTCGGACTCTGTTCGATGCTCTTAGGTCTTGTTATTTCCGCATTTTTGAGTTCCAGCGAGCAGGCCATGCCAACGCTGGTTGGAATGACTATGGTGCAAGTTGTTCTATCAGGAGCCCTTCCACTTGAAACTAAAGGAATAATCAATCAAGTTTCAATGGCGGTGCCAAGTTATTGGGCAACTAATGCCCTCTCGGCTTCGGTAGATATTGTGCAGTTAAATCTAACTAGCGATCCTGATTTACAAGACCGTTGGGTTTCCAGCGCCGCAAACGTGACCAACTCACTGGCAATAGTGGGCTTATTTGCACTTGTTTTTATTGCCATCACTTTGGCAAAAGTTCGCCGTAGTCGTTAAGAGGCCTTCCAGCCCGGTGGGCAGCTCTTTGCCGTAAAGACACGGGACTGGTTACCTTTTCGACAAATCACCGTTTGCGCAGGTGTAGTTCTCTTGGATGCTGTTGGTTTAGATTGAACAACCACTTTGCTAGAAGGTTGCACCACAGTTTTTGTTGTAGAGGACTTCGGCGTCGGACTTATTGATCCTGTGCGTGATGGAGACGGGGTTGAAGCCGGCTTCATTTGAATCACTTGAGCAAATTTGTATCCTACAGATAGATTTGTTGGGTTAGGCGTAGTGATGTTTCCACATGATCCATTTGTTGAAATTGTGCGAAGTAAAGCCAGTCCGGCCGATGATTTTGGCTCTTGTAGCTCAAAGGATGCATCGGGGAGAGCATCACAAGAAGGTGCGTCATAAACCCACCCAGAATTATTCATTGCCAGTGCTTTGTAATCTACATTCTCCACTCGAATAGAACCCATTGGAAATTTAGTCGTTTGCTTATTTTCAGCAGTAGTTATATTGATATAGACATCCCACCAATCACCGGAAAGTGATGTGTTATTTGCTAAAACAAAAGTGAATGCTTGATCCTTTACCCAAGGAAGGTAGTTGATGCAGGATGCGGCAGACTTATTGGCATTACCCTGCAAATCTGGCTTTGAAATCCTGCAATTTCCTTTAACCTCAACTGCATCGTTCATATCAAATCGAACCATTGGGAACTTAATATTGGGCTGTGCTTTCCAATAGGTGCCAATTGAAAAGGCTACATCAAAGTCACAAGTAACCTCACCAGACCAGCAGATTGTTCCGCGTACGTGCAAGTTATTAGCCCAATCACTTTTTATTACAAATGATTGGCTCACAAGTGCAGGTTTCTTGTTTAAAGCTATCTGATTCCATTGAACCGTTGGACCAAAAATCACATTCTTACTTGGCGTATTTCCTGTCGGAATTGAAATCTCTTCGCTTTGCGCAGGTGCGCACACGGCCAAAAAAAGAGCTGTCATACAAATTACTGCAATTTTGAGTCTAATTTTCATCAGGCATTTTTCCAACCCGGTGGGCAACTGCTAGCTGCGAAAGTTCGTGTCTGAGATCCCTTCACACAAAAAACAGTTTTTGGAGCTTTGGTCTGTGTTGGCAATTTAATGGAGCCCGAAGGTACTTTTGGTGCAGATGGAACAACAATTGTTGTTTGAACTGGTTGCGAATCCCCTATTTCATTGGAGAGATATATTGTGACAGGGAGTTTCTTGCCTGCCATGGCGGCTTTTAGGGGAATTTCTAGCAATACTTTATTTCCCACTATGTCACCAGTGATCGCATTTGCTTTTGAAAGACCAATTGATGGGCCAAAGACGTAGGCCTGGGTTGCCAACGCACCCGCCTTTATCGTTGCCTCGGCTGAAATCACCGCAGAAGTACCAACAATCCTAGATTTCAGATTCTTCGGTGCCAGCGGGGCTGCCTTGTTTGTTACTAATTTATCAATGCTAGCTGGAGCGTTAAAATCTTGTTCTAGTGGATCGGATTCAATGCCATTTTTAACACCAACAACTTTGAGTGGAATCGTTGTGCCAGATAAGAGTTTATCGAAATCAATACTCCAAGAAGCTTTGGAGCCAGAAACCTTTCCAAATAGTTTATTCGAATCTAGAACCCCCAGTTTTGGGGCTACAAGATAAACAGACTCAGGTTTGCTTGTCCCTGCAGAACCCAAATTGACACTTACATTGAGTTTATTTCCAACAATATTTATTAGAGAAAAGGAGGGTTTAGTGACTGTAGTTTTCTTTGAGACGACCGAGGTTGTTGTTGAAGTTGGAGCATCGCACTCGTTTCGAGGTTTAGAAACGTTGTAGCCAGCTTTAACTAGCGTTGTGAAATCAATACCCCAGTTCGAGCAATTAGAAGGCTGCGTATGCCAGATCAAGCCCGTGACATCGCTTTGCCAGACATTGAACCCAGGTGCCATCGTGTCAAACTTAAATATTGGAACATCCACCTCATTGCCGTAGTGAATTCGAATGGGATAAATCTTGTCTTTCTCCAGCACAACATCATATTCAGAGGATGCTGCTGCATGGACCCCGCCTAGCCTTATAACCGCACCTTGATTGTTATTGAGGTAATTCATAAAAGCATCAGTACCAAGCCACATGAAGGCTGCATCGTCAGACTCAATTTTGAATCGCCACAGCCCTGAATAATCTGGAATGAAGTAACCGCTCATAAATTGCGTTTGAAAAGTAGGAAATCCGCTTCTCTCGTATCGAACAAGATTTACCCCGGTAGAACCTGACGATATGAGCTTTGCCCCGTCATCAAATTTGGGATTGTCATTAAAGTAGCCCACATAAGTTAATTGATATAAGCCCGTAGAAAATCCTGCAGGAACGGGAACAGATGCAATTGCCCGAGGAGTGCGAGTTAAAGTTTGGCTGGAGTTTGTGGAGGCGTTCGTTGATGCATTTGCTTCTAGGTTTCGACTTCCAGGATTAACTCCACCGAATTTAAAAACATTTCCACCTAGTGAGTATTTATTAGGAACTATGACGGCATTAAGACAGGCGCCCATGGATTGAGAGGAGATAGTTGAGATACTTAATCCACTATTAGTTATATTTGAAACGATGGTGTCATTTATCCCGACTGCCGAACAATTATTGTTTGTTCCCAAGTCTCCCATGCCATATTGGACATATCTAAGTGGAAGCAAAAGATTTTTATCCCCAGAATTGATGCTACCGATCTGCAACTTAGCACCAGTAGTCAAGTCCTCAAATGATGCATTAAACCATGTTGGTCCCAGATTAGCGTTATTAAATATTTGTAAACGAAAAGTATGGCCCGGAGCTAGAGTGTAAGGCGTCCAACAGACAGCTTGAAAATAAGTCTTACCATTTACTTCATAGGGATTTCGCTTATCGCAAGTAACAGGGTTTCCAACTCCAGTAAGTAATTGCTCATCAGTTGCATTATCTATTGACATAACAAAATTATGTTGAGAACCATTGGAGTAAACATCGATTCCTATTTGTCCACCACCTGCACGAAGTCCTAACGCATCATTCCACGACCAATTGAGGTATCTCCAGGTGTCAGAACCATTATTTAGGGGGGTTATATCGACAGATAAACTCTTTGAGGCATTTAAATACGCAGTTCCAGCATAATTCGCATTCAAGTAGGTTAAGGATTGATCTGCAGTTGCAAGCTGAAAAGGAATCAGCATAGTCCCAAGTAAACTGACAAAAACAGCAAAGTAGATCGAATTGCGACGCTTACGCATTTTTCCAACCCGGTGGGCAACTGCTAGCTGCGAAAGTTCGTGTCTGAGATCCCTTCACACAAAAAACAGTTTTTGGAGCTTTGGTCTGTGTTGGCAATTTAATGGAGCCGGAAGGTACTTTTGGTGCAGCAGGGACAACTAATTTGCCTTGCATAGGCTGAGATTTACCTGCCTCATTTTGCAGATAAATCGTAAATGGATATGTCTTGCCGGCCATTGAGCTCTTGAGTGGAACTTCAAAAAGAATCTTAGTTCCAATCAATTCACCCAGTATCGCCTGTGAAGCAGGAACCCCAAGAGAAGTGCCAAAGATATATGCAGATGTAGCAAGTGCTCCAACCTTTACAGTGGCTTCAGCAGTTATAACGCCGGATATCCCAACAATTCTGGACTTAATATTCTTAGGGGCAGCAGGTGCTGACTTATTAGATGTTAGCTTGGCTGCATCGGGTACATTAAAATTTTGCTCGACAGCATCAGACTCTACGCCATTCTTCACGCCTACTACTTTGAGTGGAATTGCTGTACCAGAGAGCAGTTTGTCGAAATCTATACTCCAGGAAGCTTTAGAACCAGATATATCTCCAAAGAGCTTATTGCTGTCCAAAATACCAAGTTTAGGAGCGACCAAATAAACCTGGTCTGGTCTGGATGAAGACACTGAGCCAAGATTTACATTGATATTTATTTTATTGCCAGTGATATTTATAAGTGAGAAGGAAGGCGTTGCTGGCTTTGGAGTGGGGGTTGGAGTGGGGGTTGGAGTGCTGAATGAAACTTTACGAATTACATTGTTCCCAGTATCTGCGATATATAGGCTTCCATCTTTTGAGAGATACATAGCGGTAGGGCCATTAAATGATGAATTCCTTCCATTATTTGTTGACCCGATAGAATCTCCTGAAGTTAAGTTCACAGTCGAGCTTCTATCTATTTTGTTAAGTATTGAGCTGTATTGGTCACGCCCCATTGAGAAAACTTCACCATTTGCCCCTGCTGCCAGCAGAACACCAGAGGAAGTGGAAAAGTCTGAGCTAGGCAAAATAATCTGACCACTCAGAGAATATTTCCTTGTGATGCTATTTGCATTCACGAGTAAATTCTGTTCTGAATCAACAACAATTGCGAGATCAGAAGCCACTGGAATATTTGTCAGATCTTGAAATGTACCATTCATAGAATATTTCCTAATGAATCTATTGGACCAGTCACTATTTTTGACAGTTACGCAGTATATATTTCCACTTTTATCAATAGCCATCTCACGAGCTTGCCCCCCGACATATTCTCCAGAAATGGATAGTAAGAAGTGGCGTTGCATACTTCCAGTTGCATCAACGGACATTAAGTAGCTGTCATTGCTTTTGAAGTAGAAGCGGCCAGCGTAAGAAAGCAGAGCAGAATTCAATTTGAGGGATTCTGACCTAAATATTGTGGAAACTTGTCCATCCGGACTAATTTTACGGACCCCGTTATAGTCTTTTACGTAAATATTTCCATCATCATCTCCCGAAATTCCGGAAGGATTTGCAAAAGTAGCTGTAGATGCTGGCCCATCGCGCCCACCAAATCCAGCATTGCCAATAGTAGATTTCAATATTGAAGGTGAGTTGAATATTTGAATTTGATTACCATCTGTAAAGGCAACATAAACTTCCTCTTTCGAATTCAAATCAAAACTAATCCCATAATTATTTTGGTAGCCCCCAGAGAAAATAACCTGTTGAATAGTAAAAGAGCTATTTAGTTTAGAAATCTGTATCGTGGAGCCACTTTGACTATAATTACTGTTGGCAATGTAAAAGGCTCCGGCGTGGTACCTGATAGAACCATTATTTAGGGCAATTGGAAGCAGGGTCGCATTTCCTTGAGAATCTAACTTATAGAGACCACCCCTATCAGAATCGCTCTTAAATAAGACTTCACCTCCATCAGAAACTGCTAATCCCGATGGGCATATCAGATTTGCTGTTCGCGGATTTGTATTACAAAGTCCTGAGATATTATTTTTATAATAATCTGTAACTACTCCATTTTCTTTCACAGCCAGGATTTTTCCTACTGCCCAAACTGGGACTAACAGGCGCCCGTCAGGTAAAAACCCTGCCCCATGATCATTCCAAATCCATCCGTTACTGCCAGAATTTAAGGGAATTTGGCTTAGAAAATCTCCGTTTAGAGACACACGAATCACCCTTGTTCCACTGCAGTCAACTATCCAAAAAACCTGCTTCTGATCAAGATTGATAGAACAATTCTCTTCGCTTTTAGAATCTCCAAATTTATAGATTGTCTTTACAATCCCAAATGGTGAAATTCTTCTAATCCCACCTTTATCAAGTACGTAAGCATTGTCATCTTTATCAATTGCAACAGCAGACGGCTTTATGAACTGAGCAATATTTGCTGCGCCATCAGTAACTCCTGCACCACCACTACCTGCAAAGTGCGAGACGGTTACGGTAATTGCTCCATGAGCCTGTGTCATAAAAATCGGTGCACTAAAAAGTAAGGCCATCGGAATAACAAGAGATTTTAATATTGTTTTTCTATCAATCCTCATGCACTCTTCCAACCGGGCGGGCAGTTGTTGGCTGCAAAAGTGCGTGTCTGTGATCCCTTAAGACATAGAACAGTCTTTGGTGCCTTTGTTTGAGTGGGAAGTTTTATTGAGCCAGAGGGAATCTTTGGCGCAGCAGGGATAACTATCACTGTTTGAACAGGTTTTGAATCTCCAGCCTCGTTAGATAAATAGATCGTAACTACAAGTTTCTTGCCGGCCATGGCGGCCTTTAATGGCACCTCTAGCAACACTTTGTTCCCTACTATGTCACCAGCAACTGCTTGAGCCTTTGCTAGACCAATTGATGGACCAAAGACAAAGGCTTGTGTTGCTAAAGCCCCAGCCTTGACGGTCGCCTCTGCCGAAATAATCGCCGAAGTACCAACGATCCTAGATTTCACATTCTTTGGTGGCAGGGGCGCTGACTTATTAGTTAGTAACTTATCAACTGCAGCTGGTGCGTTGAAATCTTGTTCAAGGGGCTCAGATTCAACGCCATTTTTTACTCCCACGACTTTAAGAGGAATTGCAGCACCAGAGAGGAGTTTGTCGAAATCAATACTCCAGGAGGCCTTTGATCCAGAGACATCTCCAAATAATTTGTTGGAGTCTAATATCCCA
>CAIUSQ010000091.1 GCA_903901905.1 uncultured Actinomycetes bacterium | reverse complement strand
GAATGAAAATGTGACAGTCAAAACTGTAATAACTGACACAACGACTAATAAGGAAACAGTCATTGTTAACCCAGTGGTTACAACAATCCCTGCACCAATCGTGACTCCAGAGCCTGCACGCAGCCCTGCAGTGGATAAGGCAACAGTTGCAGTTCCAGCTGTTACATCCTCCACAACAGATGCATCAGGCCATCGCGTAGTGGAGATTAAAACCCCAGTTATTCCTGATTATGATCCAACTAAATCAATCGCAACATTGATGGTTGTAGGCCCAGGAGGCTCCACAACTGCTATTGGTCTATTTGGCGCAGGTGAAACGCTGACAGTTGGCTCACTTGGTCCAGACTCCACCTACACAGTCAAGGTAGTAATTAGAGATCTTGGAACAGGGCAAGAAACTGTTATTGCTGGCCAATCTATTAGTAAAGGAGTGAATCCGTGAGTCAGGAATCAACTCCAACTCGAGAGTTGGCATTAGCGATATCGTCATGCGAAGAAGTGTGTAATGCATTCAAGGATAAATCACATCCATGTCACAAAGTTTCAACGTGGCAGTTGGGGAAGATTGGTAAAGTCGAAAAAGTTGTTGGATCTGGAATGCATCGACCTGAGGCCTGGACAGGGGACTTAGAGACAGCAAAAATTGTGGTGCTAGCAAGTAATCCTTCCTTCGATAAGAAGGAGTTGTTCCCCGATTGGTCTGCCGATTGGAAAACAGAGAACATCATCGATTTTGCTGTTAATCGCTTTGGAAGTAGTCAAAGAAAATATGGTGCAACTGATGGACCAAAAATTAAAGATGCAGACAAGACTATTGGCAAAGATGGCGGGCTATCTAAAAAGAGAGTCAAATATTGGAAACACATTCGAGGCTTAGTAGCAACAATTTTAGAAAAGGAAGAAAGCCAGACTTCTGCAGTAACCGATTATGTAATGACTGAATTAGTTCACTGTAAGTCTGAAAAGGAAGCCGGGGTTCCTAAGGCGCTAGACAAATGTGCCGAAAAGTGGTTTGAGCAGATTATGGCCATCTCTCCAGCCAGACTCATTTTAATTTTAGGTGGGAAACCGGCAAAGCACCTAGCCAAGCTTTACCCCGAGATTCCAGATGACTGGGGAAGATGGTCCGATAAAAAGAGCGCCAAAGGTAAAGGGTTTTGGCCGCGCACACGGACTGACTTGGATCGCTTAGTCAAGAAAGATCTCTGGACTATTGAACATCAACTAAAGAATTCAGTTGTACTAAACATTGCTGGAATCAATCGGCTCGTTGTATTCCTTGGACGCCCAGGAGGCGGGGATTTATGCTCGATGACGGAACATCCAGACTTGGTTGATCCAAATGTGTTAAATGAATGGCGAAAGTATATTTAAATTAAGTTCTTAAGGAGGACACCGCAAAAACACAATACCCAGCAACAACTACGGTCCTAGTTCATAGCGACCAATACGCAAACTGGATCTTTGATCCAACCCATCCAACACAGGGGCGTCGCTTTATCAAAGCCCGCAATCAATTCGTGGAGTTAATGAAGCAAGACGCGGCGCTATTTACCGAAGTAGAGCCTCGGCTAGCAACAAAGGCAGAACTCGAACGGGTTCATGCGCCAAGCTATATAGATGAAGTACTCGATAGTCATTTGAGCGGTCAGTGGTCTGGCAAGCGAGTAGACCTTGCAACCCTTGCTACAACATTTGTTGGCGGTACTTTGGTTGCACTTGATGCTTTATTGAACAAGAAAGCAATAACAGCAATTCACTTTCCTGGTTCTAAACACCATGCTCAATTTGATCATTCATCAGGCTTTTGTATCTTCAATGACTTTGCAATCGCTGCAGATATAGCTACCAAGGAATATGGCTTAAGAGTCGCAATCCTGGATATAGATGCACATCATGGTGATGGGGTTGAAAACCTCACGGCAGATAACCCGATGGTTTTGACCTATTCAATTCATGAAAAAGGAATCTTCCCCGGAACGGGAAATGAAAGTGATCCAGATAGAAATATTTACAACTTTCCACTTATCCCAAAAAATGTTGGCATTGAAAGCTCAGGTAAAGGAAATGAAGCCCTTGGAGCAGGGGTCGCGCAT
>CAIUSQ010000090.1 GCA_903901905.1 uncultured Actinomycetes bacterium | reverse complement strand
TGTTGCACTGTTCCCGCGGATTGCTCCGGGTGGGAGTTACCCACCGCCTTGCTCTGCGAAGTCCGGACTTTCCTCGGTATAACTTGCGTTATAACGCGGTGATCCGGGCGACTCTTCGTTACCTAATGGTACGCGAGAATAATGGCGATATGTAATGAGTTCCTTTAGGGTGGTACCCATGATTAAGACTGTTGATGCCGATTTCCTAGCTCTACCACTGGAGAAGGTCTCAGATGCAGCGCTCAGCGCAGCGACAAGCGCTGGGGCTTCACATGCAGATGTTCGAATTGAACGGACCCGTACAGGGTTACTTTCTCTTCGTGATGCAAAGCCTGAAACCCAATCTGATGAAACCAACTTTGGAATCGGTGTGCGAGTTATCGTTAATGGTACGTGGGGCTTTGCTTCATCTCCCGATGTAAGCGTTGAGTCAGCTCAGAAACTTGCAGCAACAGCTGTTGCGATGGCAAAGACTTCCAAGCCGCTTTCAACCGATGAGATCTCTCTTGTTCCAGAACCAGTCTATGCAAAGAAGAGTTGGGTCTCTACTTATGAGATTGATCCTTTCTCTGTATCTAGTGCAGACAAGAAGGATCGTCTTGCGTCACTGAGTTCAAAGTTACTTGCATCAAAAGGTGTCAACCACACTGGTGCTCATACCATGTATGTCAAAGAGCAAAAGCATTATGCCGACTCTGCCGGAACAAGTACAACGCAACAACGTGTACGAGTTCAGACTCAGATTGAAGCGATTTCAACTGGCGACCACGGTTTTGAATCAATGCGCACACTTGCTCAACCAGCAGGATTTGGCTGGGAGTGGATGGATAACTCAATCTGGAATTGGGATGCCGAGATTGAACAACTACCAACACTTCTTGCAGAAAAGGTTGCTGCACCGTCTGTAGAGCCAGGTCGTTACGATCTTTTGATTCACCCATCTAATCTTTGGTTAACGATTCACGAATCAATTGGTCATGCCACTGAATTAGATCGTGCAATTGGATATGAAGCCAACTACGCGGGAACTTCCTTTGCAACACCAGACAAACTTGGAACTCTAAAGTATGGATCTTCCTTGATGAATGTCACCGGCGATCGCAATACCGAACACGGTTTAAGCACCGTGGGTTGGGATGATGAAGGTGTTGCAGCACAGCGCTGGGATATCGTTAAAGATGGCGTTTTGGTTGGGTATCAACTAGATCGCAGAATCGCTGCAGCAGTTGATAAAGAACGCAGTAATGGCTGTGCTTACTCTGACTCTCCGGCACATGTGCCAATTCAACGCATGCCAAATGTTTCCCTACAGGCAAATCCAAATGGTCCTACTCTTGAAAAGTTAATCGAATCGGTAGAAGACGGTATCTATATTCTTGGAGATAAGTCTTGGTCGATTGATATGCAGCGCTATAACTTCCAATTTACTGGTCAGCAGTTCCACCGCATTAAGAATGGAAAAATTACTGGCCAATTAAAAGATGTTGCATACCAAGCAACAACTACAGATTTCTGGGGCTCGATGAAAAATGTTGGTGGGCCGTCTACATATGTTCTAGGTGGCGCATTCAACTGCGGTAAGGCACAACCAGGGCAGGTGGCGGCGGTCAGCCACGGCTGTCCAGCTGCGGTATTCGACAAAGTAAATGTTCTTAACACAGTTGCGGAGGCGAGCAAATGATTTCAGCACAAGATCTCATTGAAAAGATCCTTGCCCGTTCTACAACAGATGACTGCATTGTTATTGTCCAGGACAGCACACAAGCCAACCTTCGTTGGGCAAGTAGCACATTGACTACAAACGGTGTGATTGCACAACGCAATGTCACTGTTATTGCATTTGTCGCAGTAGGTGGATCTATGGCAACTGGTGCCGTTACACGTACCAATGTTGATGAAAGTGATATCGATGCAATCCTTTCTGAAGCAAACGCAACGGCAAAATCAGCAGGTGCTGCAGAGGATTTCGCTCCACTTGCTCGCGATGTAGCTTTTGGAAATTGGAGCGCTCCGCACATTCCGACAGGTCCAGACGTGTACTCAAAATTTGCACCTGAGCTTGGAGAAATGATGCACCGTTCCAAGGCTGATGCAATTGAACTCTTTGGTTACGCCGAACACACACACCAATCAATTTGGGTTGGATCAAAGGGCGGCATGCGCTTGCGTCATGATTCTCCAGTAGGCCGTGTCGAGATGACAGGCAAATCTCATCAGAGATCACGTTCTACCTGGGAAGGTGTTGAAACCCATAATTTCAAGGATGTTTCAGTTGCAAAGATCGATGCAAACATTCGTCAACGTTTAGAGTGGCAAGCAAAGAAGATTGAGCTTCCTGCTGGTCGTTACGACACTGTTTTCCCTTCAGGATCTATCGCCGACCTCTATGTTTACATGATGTGGGTTGCTGGTGGACGAGATGCATTTGAAGGTCAGAGTGTTTTTTCAAAGAAGGGTGGCGGAACACGAATTGGTGAGAAGTTATCTAATGTAGGTCTGCAACTCTTCAGCACACCTACTCACCCAGTACTTACTGGCTCACCATTTGTATCCGCATCATCTAGTAGCTCATTTACTTCAGTCTTTGATAATGGCCAGAAGCAGTCTCAAGTTGATTGGATTAAAGATGGTGTTCTGCAATCACTAGTTCAGACTCGGGCAAGTGCACAACTGACATCACTTCCATACACACCAATTGGCGATAACTTAATCATGAACGTTGATGGTGGAGCTGGAAATTTAGAGGATCTCGTTAAGAAGGTTGATAACGGATTGCTTCTTACAACGCTGTGGTACATCCGTGAGGTTGATCCAAACTCATTGCTTCTTACAGGTCTAACACGTGATGGTGTTTATTTCGTAAAAAATGGCGAAGTACAAGGTGCCACAAACAACTTCCGTTGGAATGACTCACCGGTGAGTGCACTATCGCGTATCGCACATGCTGGTGCTACCGAATGGACTCAGCCACGCGAATGGGCTGAAGATATAACAAGTGTGTCGGTGCCACCGATGGTCATTGAAGGTTTCAACATGTCGACTGTGAGCCCAGGTAACTAAACCCAAACTCACAGTTCAACATTGTTAGAAATTATTTTTCCTGGCTACGACTATGCGGTTTTTTTGCATTAGTTACGCGGCCAGCGTGAGCATGAGCACTTGGATCCTTCTTGACCTTAATCAAGCTGGCCACTGTTGAAACAATCAAGATCACTGCAATTACTGCAAGGCTCACAAGAGTTGGAATCTTTGGGACTTCACTCCACGTTTCGTGAAGGTAAGTCATGATCAACTTAACCCCAATAAACATCAGAATCACTGACAGTCCCAGAGATAGATAAACCAGTTTGTCCAAAAGCCCCTTAAGTAAGAAGTAAAGAGCACGTAATCCAAGCAAAGCAAATGCATTGGCTGCAAAGACTAAGAATGGCTCTTGCGTCACTCCAAATGTTGCAGGAATTGAATCGAGTGCAAAGAGCAAGTCTGTAGAAGCAATTGCGATCATTACCAAAAACATTGGAGTGGCAATTCGCTTGCCATTGAGGCGAGTGAAAATCTTGGATCCATCGTATTCATCCGTCATTGCGATGCGCTTTCGAATTGAACGCACTAAGAAATTATCCTCAGGAGATGGATCTTCATCCCAGTGCTTAAAGAGGCCAACACCTGTCCAGATCAAGATTGCTCCAAAGATTACAAATGTGAAGCTAAATGCTGCCAAGGCTGCAGCGCCAATTGCGATAAAGATCGCGCGAAGAACAAGAGCGAGAATGACGCCAAACATCAATACTCTCTGGTGGTAAATCGATGGCACTTTAAACTGGGCCAAAATAATGATAAATACAAAAAGGTTGTCCACAGATAAGGATTTCTCAACTAGGTAAGCTGCAAAATACTCGGTACCAAATTGAGAACCTGCTATCTGCCAAACCCAAACACCAAATGCGATTGCTACACCGATGTAAAAGATGGACCAAATTGCTGCCTCTTTAAACATTACATCGTGTGGCTTGCGACTAACGGTCAGCAAGTCAACAACGATTAAAGCGATTATTGCGCCGACAACAAGAGTCCAAGTTAAAAGAGTTACATCCATTTTGATTACCTATTCGTTAAAGGGGCCAGTGATGCCAAGGTCTCCCTCAACCAGAATATGGTCGCAGCTCCGGGATATTTCTATCCGTATTGACGAAGGTGCATTTGCGAGGTACTCCCCTTAACTGAGGAGAACTTTATGTGACCAGTTGCTTGTATTGCAAACTAGCCACTCGCAACAAAGCGGATTTATAGAGAGGCTAAAGCCTCTTCTATGACTCCCAGTGCGTCATTAAGAAGTTCATCTGTAATAACAAGTGGAGGTAAAAAGCGGACAACGTTTCCGTAGGTTCCTGCAGTTAATACAAGAACACCTTTGCTTTGGCAATACTTAACTATTGCATTCATTGCATCTGGATTTGGATCTTTAGTGCCAGGCTTTACTAATTCAATTGCTTGCATTGCTCCACGTCCGCGCACTTCACCGATTACTGAATATTTGCTCTGCATCTGACGCAATGCATCACCAAGAATCTTTCCGACGTGCTTAGCCCGGTCTACAAGTTTCTCTGCTTCCATGGTCTCGAACACTCCAAGTGCTGCAGCACAGGCAATTGGATTTCCACCATATGTTCCACCAAGGCCAGCAACATGCACTGAATCCATAATCTCTGCGCGTCCTGTAACACCAGCAAGTGGAAGACCACCTGCAATGCCCTTTGCAGTAACAATCATGTCCGGAACAACATTCTCATGTTCAACGGCAAACATATTTCCAGTTCTTGCAAAACCAGTCTGAACCTCATCGGCAATAAAAACAATTCCCTTTTCATTTGAATACTTTGATAAAGCTGGCAAAAATCCGACCGGTGGTACTACGAAACCACCTTCACCTTGGATTGGTTCGATCAGAATTGCCGCGACATTGTGAGCACCAATCTCTTTTTCAATTTTGCTTGTAACCATCTCGATTGCATCTTCTGTAATTGTCGCTTGGTTGCCCATCCAATGGAAGGCATATGGCATGGGCACACGATAAATCTCTGGAGCAAATGGACCGAAACCTTCTTTGTACGGCATATTTTTTGCAGTCAATGCCATGGTCAAGTTAGTGCGACCGTGATAGCTATGTTCAAAAACAACAATTGCTTGGCGCTTTGTATAGTGACGTGCAATCTTGACTGCATTTTCAACAGCTTCAGCACCAGAATTAAGAAGAACTGACTTCTTTTTAAATGTTCCAGGAGTTAGCGCATTGAGTTTTTCGCAAACCTCGATGTAGCCCATATAAGGAGCGACAGTAAAACAGGTATGTGTAAATGCTTGTACCTGTTCAATAACACGATCAACAACCCTGGAAGCGGTATTTCCAACATTTACAACACCAATACCTGAACCAAGATCAATAATTTGATTACCATCAATATCAAGAAGAATTGCATCACTTGCGCGTTCAATCACGACAGGAATAGCCATGCCCAAACCAGCAGATGTCGAATCTGTGCGACGCTTTAACGCCTCCAAAGATTTTGGTCCTGGAATAGCAGTTACCAACCGACGCTCTTGAGTCAATGCAGTAAGTGTTGTCATGGATAAAGTCTAAGGCCTATTTCTGAGTTTTTAGGCCGAACATTTCCCAGTTTAAGGGCGAGAAGTTAGGCTTACTTCATGAACTCAAAGTTAAGAGATAGCGCACCGTTATTAGATGCTTATCTTTCCTACTTTGAGAGCAGTCGCACAGCCTTTACGATTCCGGGGCATAAACAGAAAGCCTCTCGACTAGATGCAGGCTTGGGAGCAGTCGTTGATAGCGATACACCTTTATATGGTGGTCTAGATGCGATAAAACTGACACAAGGAGTTCTCAAGAAAGCTGAAGCACTAGCCGCAAAGTTATGGGGCGCTGACTATGCAAGATTTTCAACTGGTGGTTCTACACATGCTAACCAAGCGATTATTTTGGCGTTAGGCAAACCCGGCGAGAAAATTGCGGTAACAAGAACTGCCCACCGATCAGTCCTTAGCGCATTAGTTTTAACTGGATTAGAGCCAATTTGGTTAACACCAGAGATTGATGCAAAAACGGGTGTGCCAATGGGGATACCAGTAAATGAACTCGAAAAAATCCTTGATCAAAAACCAATCGCACTGTTGCTAACAGAGCCAAGCTATTTAGGCACGCTGTCAGAACTTGAAAGTTTGATAGCAAAAGCACATGCTCACGCAATTCCTGTAATTGTGGATGCTGCATGGGGAGCTCACTTTGGCTTTAATTCAAATCTGCCGCAACATGCATTGCAAATGGGCGCAGATGCTCTAATAACTAGTGTGCATAAAACTTTGCCCGGTTATAGTGCTTCTGCATTGCTTTTGGCCCAGGGCACATTGTTAAACCTTGATCGGATCGAACAGAGCTTTGAAACAACTCACACCACATCCCCGGCGGGTGCACCTCTTGCCTCAATTGATGGATGCCGGGCACTTTTACAAACACGTGGAGAAGAGCTAACCGGAAATTTAGTTCACCTAGTCGACTCATTTAAAGACAAGATTGAGAAAGCATGTGGAGTACCTGTGTTTCTTAACGCATCTGATTTTCCAAAGGGCCGTTTTGATCCAGCAAAAATAGTTCTTAGGGCCAATCTTCTTGGTCTTTCAGGAGTTGAAGTCGAAAGTGAGTTAGAAAAGCAAAAAATCAGAGTTGAAATGGCAGATCAAGACACGATTGTTTTTCTAGCCACATTGGCAGATGGTTCTGGGGATTTTGATGAAGTTGCATCAAAACTAATTCCAATTCTAGAAAAATTGCGCTCTAATCCCCGCCAAACTCAAACAGCGCTCAGTTGGTCGATTGTCCCAAAGGTTGAAATGTCGATTAGAGATGCATACTTTGCCGAAACTGAATTCGTGAAAGCGGCAGATGCTGTCGGGCGAGTGAGCGCGGATTTAATCGCTCCCTACCCACCAGGTGTCGCAGTTGTTGCACCGGGTGAAGAGTTGACTAAACAGATTGTCGATGGTCTTGCTACTAGCAAAAAAGCTGGTGTTCGAATTGCATATGCAAGTGATCCAACACTTCAGACTTTTCGCGTAACTAAAAGGGTTTAAATCTTCTTCTTTTTAACGAAGGTGGCTCTGCTCATTTAATGTTCTGAGCGCACGTAAACCATCACTTGGCCAGATCGAAACAGTTGTGATTGAGGATGGTGAAACATCAATGTGAAAAATCGATTCAGCCGGTGCACCGATCACATTTTTTACAGCAGATTTAATGGTTCCATTATGAGTGACTACTGCAACTCGCTGGCCTGGATATTCACTAACAATTTTATCTAAAGCAAAATCAATTCTCTGGGCAACGCTGTCATATGACTCACCCTCTGGTGGTGCAAATGCGGTTGAGGAGACCCACGCCTGATAGTCAGCGGGATACTTTTCTTTTACTTCTTCAATTGACATGCCATCCCAGATACCAAAAGAACACTCGATCCAGGCTTCTTCAAAGTTAATCGGTACTCCTGTTATTCGAGAAAGTGCCTCAGCGGTTTGTGTAGTTCTACGTAGTGGAGAAGAGATAATTACTTCTGGATTTAAATCGGCAACAGCTCTAGCAACTTTTTCTGCTTGCTCTAAGCCGATGTGGGTCAATTCTGGATTCAGCGGGCCATCGCCTGAAAACTTCTTAAAGGGAGTTAAAACAGTTTCGCCATGTCGAATAAAAAATATAGTCGTTGCTTTTTCTGTTGTAAGCAAGCGCTCTGTTAAAAAATTTTGTTGGTGATAAACAACTTCTCCCCCACCTGATTGTCGGTCTAGTGCTTTGTTTGCTAGACGATCTGCATGTGAGTTTTCATCACGCGGAATCCAGGTATAACTCACTTGTGAAGGGTTATGTGCCGCTCTTGCATCTTGCGCCATGATGCGCATATCAGCATGTTTAATCTGCCAGCGCCCAGACATTTGCTCTACAACTAATTTGCTATCCATCTTTACATCAATAGTTGCAGTTGGGTCTATCTCGTGAATTGCAGTTAAGCCCGCAATCAATCCAGCGTATTCAGCGACATTGTTGGTGGCAATGCCAATAAAGTCATAGAGCTCTGCAACTATTTTTCCATTTTCTGTTATGACTGATCCATATCCGGCAGGTCCTGGATTACCTCGTGAGCCACCGTCTGCAGTTAACGTGAAATGTCTGGCCACTTCTAAACCCCACGCACCAAAATGCATCGACACTCTTCGCAACGAACAACTTCATCTTCGGCTAAATCCGCTAATCGCTTTATCTCAACAGCGTTAATTGAAAGGTTACATCCAGAGCAAGCGCCAGCAACTAATGCTGCAGCACCTGGCCCACCAGAGTCTGCTCGCAGCTTCTCGTAGAGATCTACTAATCCTTTTTCTATGGCGCTCACTGTTTTTGAGCGATCACGTGCAATACTTTCCAGCTCTGAGTTAATGGCGGCCATTGCATTTTCTTTACGAATCTCTAAATCTGCAATCACTGCGGCGAGCTCATCGCCTTCTTGTGAAAGTTTTGTAATACTCGCCTGAATCGAATCCACTCTCATCATGATTTCGAGTTCAACTTCTTCTAACTCTGCCCTGCGTGTACCCAGGGTTCCAACTTCATGCTGTAGTTGTTCTAACTCTTTTGGCGATGCAGAGCCACCACTGAGACGAGCCTCATCTCGGGTAATTCTGGAAACAACTTGCTCAACATCTGCTTCAGCGCGTAGAAGTTCGCGCTTTACATCACTTAACTCTGTTTCAGCAGCGATTCGAAGATCGCGTGCGTTATCAAATTTGGTGGTTGTATTAGATATTTCTAATAGCTCAGGAAGTGTTGATGCCTTATGACTCAATGAATTGCTCTGCTGATCAAATCTAGCAACATCTAAAATTGAGCGTTGGTCGCTGGGAGTCGCTTTCATCTTCTTTTACCCCCACCGTAATTGATTTGTATTGTGACAGTTTAGGTTAGGGGTGAGTTAAAACCAAAAGTAAATGAAGATGGGCTTTGAATCCTGATGTTGGAGATATCTCCAGTTAAACGTGGGCGGCGAGGGTTTCGAACCCCCGACATCCTCGGTGTAAACGAGGCGCTCTACCACTGAGCTAGCCACCCGGTATTGCAGGTTCGAATCTTAACTTACGAGCCCGCAAACTACTAAATCGTGCTTACAAATTTGCGATGGCTGCCTTGTAATCAGCGTTCTCACGCGCTGCCCAACCATTTTTTACTTCCCATCGCAATATGCCTTCTTTGTCGATCAAGAAACTTCCTCGAAGTGCGCAACCTTTTGATTCTTCAAAGACTCCGTAAGTTTTTGCAACTGCGCCGTGTGGCCAGAAATCTGAAAGAACTGGAAACTCATATCCCTCTTTTTCAGCAAATACGCGTTGCACATATGGTGAATCACAAGAAATAGTGATCACCTGTAAATCATCGTTTTGGAAAGATGAAAGGTCATCACGAAGTGCACACAGCTCGCCGGTGCATGTTCCCGTAAATGAAAATGGGTAGAACATGAGTAGCACGTTCTTCTTGCCTTTAAAAGATGAAAGGGTAACTTTTTCCCCGTGCTGATTTGGAACTTCGAAATCAGGAGCTGCTTGTCCAATTGATAATGTCATTGGACAAACTTAGCGCTTGAGCGACTTACGTGCCACTAGACGTGTTGCGGTCCAATCTTTTGCGAGCGCAATAGTCGATGTCTGACTTAGACCAGTAACTGGTGCAGCATCTTGAATATCACTTGGCTCTACATGTCCATCTCGACCAACTTTTGGCGTTAAAATCCAGATGGATCCGTTCTCGGCCAGATATGTGATTGCATCCATGAGTTCATCAACTAAATCACCATCGCCATCACGCCACCAAATGATCACAGCATCTACGACATCGGTTGTGGTGTTTTCAATAAACTCAGTTTCAATAACTGTGCGAATCTCGTCTCGAAGTGTGGAATCACAATCACTATCGAAGCCGACCTCCAGTACAAGGTCTCCTTTGGCTAATCCCATCCGTGTTGGCACGGGATAAGTCCACACAATCGGCCCAAGATGCGCAAGAGGTAAATTGGTTCAATTTTTGGGCCCGTTCAATTTCCACTTACAGGCCATTACACGCGAGAATAGGCACATGAGCGAAAACTTCGAGGCGCCTGATCTCAATATCGACCAGCTAGTTGATACCGATCCCTCTGAGTCTGCCGAATGGCGTGCATCCTTTGACGCGGCATTAAAAGCCGCAGGCCCCGTTCGTGCGCGCTACTTAATGCTAAATCTTTTGCAACATGCACGCGAGCAAAATGTTGGAATCTCAGCCCTTCGCACATCTGATTACATCAACACTATTTCACCAGAACATGAAGCACCCTTTCCAGGTGATGAAGATTTAGAACGCAAAATTCGCCGAATAAATCGCTGGAACGCTGCAATGTTGGTTCACCGAGCACAACGTCCAGGAGTTGGTGTTGGTGGACATATTTCAACGTATGCATCCTCTGCTGCATTGTATGAAGTTGGCTTTAACCACTTTTTCCGCGGGCAAGATCATGCCGGTGGTGGAGATCAGATTTTCTTCCAGGGACATGCAAGCCCTGGAATGTATGCACGAGCATTTTTAGAGGGACGACTTACTGAAAATCAATTAGATGGTTTCCGTCAAGAACTTTCACATCCTGGAGGTGGACTCTCTTCATATCCTCACCCACGGTTAATGCCAGAGTTTTGGCAGTTCCCAACTGTGTCTATGGGAATTGGTCCACTCAATGCAATTTATCAAGCACGCTATAACCGCTATCTACATAACCGTGGAATTAAAGATACGAGTGATCAAAATGTTTGGGCATTCCTGGGTGATGGCGAAGTAGATGAAGTCGATACTTTGGGTGCAATAGGACTTGCGACTCGAGAGAAATTAGATAACTTAACTTTTGTAGTCAACTGTAATTTACAACGCCTTGATGGACCAGTACGAGGTAATGGAAAAATCATTCAAGAACTGGAAGCGATTTTTGGTGGCGCTGGCTGGAATGTAATTAAAGTTGTTTGGGGACGAGGTTGGGATCCTCTTCTAGCAAAAGATCGAGAAGGTGCTCTCGTGAAAATCATGAACGAGACTCTCGATGGTGATTATCAAACATTTAAGGCCGAATCAGGAAAGTATGTGCGTGAGCATTTCTTTGGAAAAGATCCACGCACGGCTGCATTAGTTGCCGACTGGAGTGATGATCAGATTTGGAACCTCAAACGAGGTGGCCACGACTATCGAAAACTATTTGCCGCATATACAGCTGCAACTCAAAAGAATGGTCGTCCTACAGTTATTTTGGCAAAAACTGTTAAGGGCTGGACACTCGGTTCTCACTTTGAAGGTCGCAACTCCACGCATCAAATGAAGAAGATGACTCTAGAAGACATTCAAATGTTTAGAGATACTTTGCATTTAGATATTCCAGATTCGAAGTTAGATAAGTATTTGCCACCGTACTACTTGCCTGCACCGGACTCACCTGAAGCAAAGTATGTTACAGAGCGACGAGCAGAGCTTGGTGGTTCTATTCCGCGCCGTCGCTCAAAATCGCGTCCACTGACTCTTCCAGATGAGAGCGTCTATGAATCTGCAAAACGAGGTTCAGGACATCAAGAAATTGCAACGACTATGGCATTTGTTCGAATGCTAAAAGATCTAGTTAAGGATCCGGGGTTGGGTTCTCGAATAGTTCCAATTATTCCTGATGAGGCCCGCACATTTGGTTTGGATTCTTTATTTCCTTCTCTGAAAATTTATTCACCTCACGGACAAAAGTACACAGCAGTAGATCGTGAACTTATGCTCTCGTATAAGGAATCAACCTCTGGTGTTATTTTGCATGAAGGAATCAATGAGGCTGGCTCTGTCGCATCCTTTACAGCAGTTGGTTCTTCGTACTCAACTCATGATGAACCAATGATTCCAATGTATATTTTTTACTCAATGTTTGGTTTCCAGCGAACAGGTGATGGTTTCTGGGCAGCTGCAGACCAACTTGTTCGTGGGTTTGTAATTGGTGCAACGGCAGGTCGTACGACACTCAATGGTGAAGGTTTGCAGCACGAAGATGGTCATTCGTTATTGCTTGCAGCAACAAATCCTGCAGTTGTTGCTTACGATCCAGCATATGCATTCGAGCTAGCACACATTGTTAAAGATGGTCTTCGGAGAATGTATGGTGAGAATAGTGAAAATATTTTCTACTATCTAACTGTCTATAACGAGCCTTATATTCAACCTTCCGAACCAGAGAATTTAGATGTTGCAGGTCTGCTCAAGGGTATGTATTTGTATTCACCTGCAAAGAAGTCTCGCAAAAAGAGTGCGCAGATTTTGGCATCAGGGGTTGGAGTTAACTGGGCCTTAAAGGCGCAACAACTTCTAAACGATGATTGGGGCGTTAGAGCCTCTGTTTGGTCTGTGACATCTTGGAATGAACTTCGCCGTGATGGACTTGTTACTGATCGACATAATTTGTTGAACCCTAATGATCAGCGCCATGCATATGTAACTACAAAACTTGCAGATGCAAAGGGACCGGTAGTTGCCGTCAGTGACTACATGCGCGCTGTGCAAGATCAAATCTCTCCGTGGATAGAGCAGCCTTTCTACTCATTAGGGACAGATGGTTTTGGATTATCAGATACTAGAGGGGCCTTACGCCGTCACTTTAAAGTTGATGCCGAATCGATTGCAGTGGCTGTTCTGCAACAGCTAGTCGAATCAGGGAAAATCAAAAAGAGCGTCTTAACAAAGGCTATGGCTAAATACAAGATTCACGATGTGACAGCGGCAGATGCTGGAAATACTGAAGGATCAGGTTGATCTTTTAAATTAAAAGATTGAGCTCGCTAATTCTTTTCTAGCAGAAATTAACCGCGGATCTCCTTGATCCACCAATGCAAATAGATTAAGTAAGTGTGTCTTTACCTTGTTTTTGTCATCACCGGTACAAGTTTTAATCAAAGTTAATAACCTTGAGAAGGCGGCTTCGACACCTCCATTAACAATTTCTATATCTGCAGCTTTTAGTTGTAGATCAATATCTTGTGGAGATTTTTCTGATTCCTCAACAACTATATTGAGATCGAGGCCCTCTGTTCTAATCAAAAGTTGAGTCTGTGCCAAGCCAAGTTTTGCCAAACTTTCATTTGGCTTTCTAGCTAACCATTTTTTGTATGCTGCCTCTGCCAAGGCATAGTTTCCTGACTCTAAAGCCATCATCGCCTCTTCTTCTTCTTCAGGTTCAATCTGTTCAACAGGTGCCTCACCAATTCCTTGTTGCGCCGAAAGCGCTAAGACTTTATCAATAACAAGTCGAATTTGTGCTTCTGGATAAGCTTGTTCAAACAATGGAACCATCTGCTCAGCAATAATTGCAACTGCATATGGAACATTTTT
>CAIUSQ010000089.1 GCA_903901905.1 uncultured Actinomycetes bacterium | reverse complement strand
CTCGTTTGCAAGAAAACAGGAAACAAACTGATGTGGCAAAATACAGTAACTCCTAAGCCAACTCCCGCCCCGACAGCTTCGCCTGCACCATCACCCACTCCAACGCCTGCGGCAAAAATTTCTCCCACTCCATCACCAACTCCCGAGCCAACAGCTCCATCATCTCCAATCACCTTTGATAATTTGGACACAAAGTGGACAGCATCTATTGCGCGACAAAACCTTACAGATGAGTTTGCCAAGTTGGCACAACCCAAATCTGCCGCTGTTTATCATGTGGGCCCAACAGTTAGAGAAGATCTCTACATCGAGGAAAAGCGTTTGCTAGTAATTGCCGAGAAGATGTTTAGCAACTATTACACCCCCACATCATTTGATGTCTTGATGTACTCTGAAAAAGATGGCACCTGGGCCGACCAAGAGAAATCAACTCTCTCAAACGACACCTACTGGTCAATTTCAAGAGACATCGCCAATAATCCTTACGGGTGCAATTTTGCTGGAGCCACGTTTACCAAGACAGGTGGCTCTATGTATTCGATGTGTTTGGACACAAAGGGCAGAGGAATAAATGATAAGCAAACCTCTATTCATGAGTATTTCCATTTAGTTCAACAAAAGTACTCACTCAACAAAATGACTTGTTGGATGGTTGAAGGTTCTGCCACTTATTTTGGTGTGGCATTGGGTGTTGACGGAGAAGACTCAACAGGAAAATCAACCACCATATTTTTGAATCAACTGGCTGGCCAATACAACCCTGGAGGCCCACGTAATTTAGGTTCAGCAGCGAAACTTCGTCAGAAGATTTCAACTGATGAAGGCGCCGTTCAAGTCTTGAAGGATTTGGAAGTAAAACCAGATCGAGATGTAGATTGCCTCTCCTATGCTGCCTATAGCGTGGGAGCTATTGCAACTGAAGCTTTAATAGGTGCCAAAGGCTTTAAAACATATATGGATTTTGTGACAACATTTCCAACAGCAGCTGATTGGAAATTGGAATTCAAAAAGGCCTTTGGCCTTACTCCTGATGAGTTTTACCTCAAGCTTGCTCCGTATTTGCGTTCTAGATTAGCGGGCTAAATTTCCCACGTAGTTTGCTCATGTCGATTCACGGCAAATACCCGATAACCCTTCAATTCAGGCTGCCCAAACCACTTCGCAGACTCCTGGCCGCCAACCATGACCGCAGTTGCCATGGCATCACAGAGCCAACCCAAAGGACCAGTCACTGTTGCACTCTTAGCGCCAATGGCAATCAATCCATTCAAAGGATCATGAATATGAGCACCGCGCTCATATGTTCTTGATGTTGCAATAGCACCATCAACAATTTCATAGATCATCACTACTTCAGCGCGATTATCTGGATTAACGACACCGATTGACCAAGGCTTAACAACGCCATCATAGAAACCACCACGCAGTGATAAATCACCTGCAGCATTTACTTGCACATGTCCAATACCTAAAGAGACAAGTAAGTCAGCACATTTATCTGCAGCCCATCCTTTAG
>CAIUSQ010000088.1 GCA_903901905.1 uncultured Actinomycetes bacterium | reverse complement strand
TGTTTGTTATGCCTAAAGCAAAGAAGAAATATATTGATGTGAGCGTCTCTGCGCAGTTGTTGCAAGATCTGCATAGCAAGATGGATGGCGAAACCGGAATGAATAAGTATGGGCGCTACAAGGCGTGGCTCAGATATGCGAATTTGGATTCGTGGCAGCAACAGAAATGGCATTGGGGCTACGCGAACTATGAGGGTAAAGAATGGCACTGTACGTGTGGGTTGGTGATTGTGATGGGGGCGGTGCATGAAGTTGGTGGGTTTGCGGAGTTGGAATTAGATGCGGCGCATCGAGCAAAGGGACATCGCAAGTTGCCGGAGTTTGGCGAAGTGGTTGTGGCTTTTATTTATGACTTCAACTGGATGGAAGAGCTCGGGGTTTATCGCTACGACGCTCTATGTCAGGTGTGTGGTGATTATGTGCTGACACGTCCAGGGAAAGAGGCGGATATGTTTGCTGAAATTCACAACACCAGTTGCGGATAGTCCGTAACCGTTCAACTCTGATCTAGCCTTTGGAAACCCGGATGATGTCACCTGATGCGTCTGAGGAGAGAATTTCTATACACGTAGTAACTATGAGAGACAAATAGGGTATGGAAATTGGGTCATACAGATGCGCGATCGCGGTTTAACTAGGCAGTAGCCCGATACATTTGCGCCTTAATCTGCAGTAAGTTAGCTATATGAAGCGTCGGTTGGTTGGGATCAGTACCGCCCTAATTGTGGCGCTTGCGGCAGTGAATATGACTCATGCAGCTGGAATTGTTCCAGGTACCTCTTGTAAAACTCTGAAACAAACCAAAATAGTGGATTCCCTGAAATTTACTTGTATTAAGTCTGGAAAGAAACTTGTCTGGAAAAAAGGCCTAGCGGTTAAGGCCTCTAATAAGCCAGATGTCAACCCAGTTTCTAAGCCAGTTGAAGCAACGCCAACACCAACACCAACACCAACACCAACACCAACACCAACACAATTAATTCCAGCAGAACCCAAGAGTTTCGCAGACATCGAACAAAACTACGAGAGCGTTGCTTATTGGGCTTGGAAAAAGTCAAAGGACAAAATTGAATCAAGTAAAAAAACTTTTAATGAGTTAGAAAGTATCATCGCACCTAATTCTGGAATTTTAAATAAGAACCCAATAATCGCCTTTGATGCTACTTCACGTTTATTTTCTGACTTCGTACAACCATCGAAGTTCTATTCAATTAGTTTCTCTTATGACGATTCAGGTTGGGCACAATCCAAATTTGAGGAACTTTTTTCTGACCCAGCACTCTTGAGAGAAATTCAGGCGCCAAATAGAGGTGGGCCATATCAAACAAAGGGTATATGCCCTTCCCCGGATCGATGCCATAGTTCCACGCCGTTTACAAATAGAGCAGGAGTTTCAGTTGTTTTGGTGGGCTACACACCAACTCGCGTCAATGATTTGGTAGAAACAAACGGTGATTTGCAGTCGCATGAATACACACATGTAGTTCAGCACCACCAGTTTATAAAATCCCCACGAGAGATGAATGGGCTGGCATCTCTTAAGCAGCACCTACCTTGGTGGCTCGTTGAAGGTGGCGCAGATTTCGGCGGAATAGTTTCAACTCACTATGACTCTTTTCAAGAATATACTGAGGCCAGACTCAGAAATATCAATGCTGTACCAAAACGAGATGCGGCGTGGTTTGACAATTTTATTAATCCGGCTTCAAACCAAGAATGGATTTCCCTTGGAGCTACTGGAGAGATCTACACAGTCGGTTTCGTAATCACTGAAATCTTTACTGCTCTCAAGGGCCCTGGAGCTCAAATGGAGATAGTCAGACAGATCGCTCAAGGAAAGTCCATGGATGAATCTTTCGAGAACGTATTCGGTACACCGTGGAAGACGGCCATTCCGATTATTGCTAAGGTGATTGCCTCAGAAAGAGCAAAAAAGAATTGATTCTTCAATAATTCTAAGAGTAATTAATGTAAAAGTAGTAACGACGTAGCAACGTGAACAGAGCTTTCACGTCCTCTCAAGCCACTATTGAG
>CAIUSQ010000087.1 GCA_903901905.1 uncultured Actinomycetes bacterium | reverse complement strand
TTCGGCAAAGGCAGACCAAGTACACGTGGTGCCTAATGGGGTAGAAGACGTGTTCTTCCGAGATTCAAAATCCCAAATCCAAAATCAAAAATCCAAATACCTAGTTTGTACTGCCACGATTACTGAAAGAAAAAGAGTGGTAGAGTTGGCAGAGGCAGCAATCCTAGCGCATGTGCCCGTGTGGGTTGTAGGCGAGCCCTATAGCAAAGTGGATCCATACTATAAAAAGTTTGTCTCAGTAGTCGAAAGCTCGAAAGGGTTGGTGAAGTATGAGGGAGGAATATCGGACAGAACTAAAATGGCGGCAATTTATCATCATGTGGCTGGCTTCGTTTTACTAAGCTCTATGGAAACAAGAAGTCTATCTGCGGAAGAGGCCGCGGCAGGTAGCTGCGCCTTGCTGTTAGCGGACTTGCCCTGGGCCAGATCAACTTTTGGTGGTGGAGCGACGTATTGCCGCTTGGGCTCTAGAAAGCAGGAAGCGAAAGATCTGAAAGAGTTTTACCGAAGTATTGATGCGGCCCCGAGATCACCCCTTCCGTGCCGATGGAGTGAGGTTGGCGCCCAATTAAAGCAGATTTATGAGAGCCTACTGGCAGATAAAACTTCTCGATAAATTTCCACGTGTCTAGTTGCGATGACATTGGGGTGGAACCGAGCAAGGGCCTGCTTGCGGCCACCTTCTGCAATTCGAGCAGCCAGAGCCTTGTTGGACAGGATTTTTTCTAAAGCGATAGGCATGGTAGAGGGCAAGTCCGGATTGGTGAGGAGGCCCGTGACGCCATCCTCAACAAGGTCAGGTACCCCACCAACGTTTGATGCGATCACGGGGACTCCACTCGCCTGTGCTTCGAGAACCACCATCGGGCAGTTATCTTCGCGTGTAGGTAGGAAAAGTGTGGTTGCTCGGGCAAACTCATTCCGCAGGTTTTCTCGACCGATCATCCCCCCCCAAGAGCACCAAGGCCTAGTTTCAAGAAGAGAGCGGAACTCTTTGCCATAAGAATCTTCACCGCACCTGCCATAAAACTTAACAGCAAATCTTAGCCTGCCTGCCAGAGGATCAAGAGCACGAATAAGTTCATTTTGATTTTTTCGGCGATCTACATTAGCAACCACAAGGACCAGGGGGGGGGTAGAGAAGTCGACGGCGGTAGGCCTAGATTCAAAAAAAAGGTTTTCGGTCGCGTTGGGTAGCAGCCACGTTTTGTTTGCAAGAGCAGAGACCTGCTGCTGGGTATATGTTGAAATACAGATCACTCCAGCGAAGCGCGGGAGGCAAAAAGCTTCCAGCTGCGACTGAATCCCCCAAAAAGATAGTGGAGAATAGCGGTGGAGTTTTGTAATTGCACGCATGTTGCCGTGAATCGTCAACACTTTAGGGATTTTCTGAAAAACAGCTGAGATGGCGCAGTCGCGCTCTGTTCCTTGTGCATGGACGATAGCCGGTTTAATTTGTGTTAGTTTTTTTTGAACGGCGAGAATACAGCCTGTATAACCTGTACGCAGCCAACCGATTTTCGGAACATGTAAGGAGTGGAACGAAATATTTTCAGCTAGTTTAGGTGGGGAGGACATGGGTTGTTGTGTGCAGGAGAGAATATGAACTTCCAAGTTTGGCAAAGTCGCGAAGCCTTGAAAAAGCGCACTAGGGGCAGTACCAAAAGAAGGCTTTGGGTCGGTATAATTTCCGAAATGTTCTCTAGAATCCGTGGTTAAAATTGCAACCCTCATGTGTTCCTCTGGAAAACGCGGTTGTGACCAACTTGAAGTAGCTCCTGAAATCCAAGCGCTGAGATTTCCCCTGCAAGCTTTGATGGCCCGAAGTGGCCAGCGGTAGAAAAAAGTGGAGCCTGGTATCGCGTGAAAAGACCTGAATCGTCTAGAACAATTAAACCGCGAGGAGCAAGGATCTTATTGCAGTTTGCGAAATCACTTTTTGCCACCTCATAATCATGGTTGCCATCGATATAGACCATGTCCCATTTGTGATGCATGACTTGTTTCCAAACATCAGGATCGGTGGATAAGCCACGAACCAGCTGGGGTGCCGGCAATTTAAAAAAAGCAAAGTTTTTAAGGGTATCCTCATAATAATTAATTTGGTTGGAATATTTACTGACAGAGTCGGCAGCGCTTGTAAACGGGGAGATTCCACAAACGCGAGCAGGAAAGGATGATTCTCTGGAACACAGAGAGGCCAAAGAAAGTGTCTGGCCACGATAAACCCCAATTTCTAGAAATGAACTTGGTTTGAAAATTGAAAAAAGCGCAACCCACATTACATGAAATGCAGCCTCACCAAAGCCTCGGCTTTCTTGAGAAAAGTAGCGGCGGTGATCGACCAGGTATTCGGGTGCAGCTTGGTAAAAGTAGCGGACGCAATTTCTGTAGTACTTTGTTGGGTCTTGCAGGCTTTCAGGCCAACTACTTTCGCTAATTGGATTTAGTGTTGGGTCATGCGGGTGACGTAGAATCTGCGCTAGAGATGCTCGTCCAAGCATTAGCCGAACCCTGCCTTTTATAAAGTTGATAATATTCAATCTGAATAATGTAAGAACCAATGCCCAAAAATTCAATATATCTCAATCAAACCCAAAGTGGCAAACCACTATCAAGCCCTTACGATTTTATCCTGCCATTTCTTGCAAATTATGGTCAGACCAAGGCAACGATGAGTAATCTCAAAATAATATTATCTTCTTTTACGAGTCACAATGACCAAATCAAGCAACCCAAGAATGTCGTCACTCTTCAGTTGTGCCTCTTTTCGTAGCTGAGGTCGAATAGCGCGAAGATAGTGCGGATCTGCCACTCTTTGAGGAGCAATTTCAAGGATCTCAAGTCCGTTCTTTCGCATAAGATCAAAAAAAGGTCAGCAAAGTTACCCACGGCACGGCGGTATCGCGGAAACATAAGTCGATACAGCCAGCGGGGGTAGGTTTGAAAATCGAGAGGGGGCATGGGATCTTCAAAAAACTCGTGTCCTGATGGTCAAGTTTATGAAGGGCTAAGCCTCCTGGTTTGAGGCTCCGTTGGCAGCAAGAAAAAAATGCGACCAGAGGTTGCGGAGCATGGTATGCGATAAAATTATCGGCTTGGACCCTGTCGGTTGACAAGAGAACGTACTCTTCCCCACAAATCGCGTCGCAGAGAATCAGACAGAATGCAGAACCATGCAGAAACTATTACTAAACAAACGAATCCCAGATTAAAAAAAATGGGGTTGAAAAGAAGCGATGTTTTTGCGAGCGCCAGGGAGAAAAAAGTAGCGGTTACCACGATAACGGCCGCAGAAACTAGAGGCCGAATTATGCCTTGGGAAAATCTCAGAACCTTATTCACTTCTTTGAAGCTTAAATGAAGTGTTATGAGCAAATGGCAAATTAGTGATGCCCCCAAGACTCCTGGAATTCCAAAGAATCTGGTCGCAGGAATGGCGAGGGCAATGAAAACGCACCCTTCAAGAAAGTAAATATGTCGAACGGGACGATACCCAAGCATACTAACAAAAACGCTGATTAGGCATCGTGAAGATGAATTAGCCAAAAGCAGGGCTGAGAGAAGTGCGTCATATGGCATGCTCCAAAAAATCGAACCTGAAGTCCAAAAACTAACAATGGCTGTGTTGCCTGCTAGAAGTATGGCGGCGCCCAGGGTTGCAAGAAACGCTGTGATCGAAACAACATTGATGAAGCGATGGTTCAATTTATCCATGTCACCTTGGACAAACATTTCGGTCAGGATTGGCAACGAGGCATCAATGATCTTTCCCGTAAACTGTTGAAACATGCTATAGGCCTTCGTGCCGATGGCAAAGGTGGCGGCAACATTCAGCCCGGCAAAACGACTGAGGATCATAATCTGGCTGGCATTCACCAACTGGGAGCCTAGTGAGACCCAGACCACATCATGGCCGAAAGAGAAAATTTTCCGAAACAGCGACCAATTGGGGCGCCCCCAATTGAGGGCGGTTGGATAAAAGCCACTTTTCCAGCAAACCCATAGAGTGATGGCGGGGCAGAGGAAGGCAGCAGGAATGCCCGCAACGGCAAAACTATAAATTCCCCAGCCCAGATGAAATCCGCCCCACAAAGCGGCAAGGCTTGTAAGAAGGGTAAGTGAGCCGAGGCCGTAAGAGACATCCATTCTTTGGAAAGCCCAGAGCGGGGCTCCAAGAGCTCGAAGCGCGACCGAAATGCCTGCAAGGGTAGTTATAACGGTAAGAACATTTGTGAAGTCGCCGGCAAGATGTTGAGGAACAGAAAATAGAATTGGAGCAAAAAAGGAAAAAATGAACCCAGCAATTCCAATGAGGATTCCTTGAGCAACAAAGACGATTCCCCCTGAAAGGAGGATGCTGCCGTATTCGCCCCCGTTCACTTCATCTTTGCGGTCTGCAATGAACCTGCTCACTGCCGAGGAGACGCCGAGGTCGAGGAGCATGAGATAGCCCATGATCTGCTGGGCCAGCGCCCAAAGGCCGAACTGCTCTTTGCCAAGGTAGTGGAGGGCGAGGGGGACGCTGGCGACCGTATAAACGATATTGACAGCAATCGCAAAGTAGCCAGCGCCCAAGCTTCGAATAAAATTGTAGGTACGGCGATTCATAGATCTAGTCACCGGACGTTTTGAAGTATTTCACGCAAAGAGGCCAATCAAGAGTCGGGCAAT
>CAIUSQ010000086.1 GCA_903901905.1 uncultured Actinomycetes bacterium | reverse complement strand
TCTAACATCAAACTCGGCACCATGAAGCCAGCATTCAATGCGATAGCCATTTAATTCACCTTCGCTGAGTGAGGCGTCTGAATGAGAGCAGGTATCTTCAACAGCAAAAACCTCATCCTTAATCTTGACAAGGCAAACTGGAGTTGAGTCGACCATGATTTTCATGGGCTTACCCTCGACTAATGTGTTGAAGTCAACTTCGAATGCACTCATGAGGAAACTTTTCCAAGCTCGCGATCGATGTGATCGATCAATCTTGTTTCGATCACTTCATTTTTAATATTTCTAAGTAGCTCAGCAAAAAATCCACGAATAACCAAACGTCTTGCTTCGGTCTCATCGATTCCGCGAGCCATCAAATAAAACAACTGCTCATCATCAAATCTTCCGGTGGTGCTGGCATGGCCTGCTCCGACAATCTCACCGGTTTCAATCTCTAGATTTGGAACTGAGTCTGCGCGTGCTCCATCAGAAAGTAACAAATTCCGATTTACTTCATAAGTATCCGTGCCTTCTGCTTTAGCGCGAATTGCTACATCGCCAAACCAAACGGTACGTGCGTTTTCCCCAAGTAATGCACCTTTATAACTCACGCGCGAGCGGCAATTGGGGGTTGAGTGCTCTACGTGCACTCGATGCTCTAGGTGTTGCTCGCTTCCGGCAAAGTAGAGACCGTATAGATCCACGGAACCACCACTGCCTTCGAAATCCACGCGAGGAAGTAAGCGCACTAATGATCCACCAAGGGAAACTTCGATTGAAGTTAAGTGAGCATCTGGACCCACAATGGCTTGATGGCGGCCAAGGTGAACAGAATCATTTGACCACTCTTGCAGTGAGATAAAAGTTAAGTCGCTGCTATTTTCCAATTCCATTTCAATATCTTCAGCTAAATTTGCAGAGCCACTATTTTGAATAATCACGGTTGCTTTCGAGAAAGCCCCTACCGAGATAATAATTCTCTCGTAATTAGCTCCAATATTCGAAGACCCAGTTCGATCGATAAAAATTGGTTCAGCCACTGATGTCTCTTTTGAAATTTCTATTTTCAAAATATCAGTCGCGTTATCAATAGTACGCAATGCAACTGCATCATTTGGAATAATCCTGGAGGGGACGCTTTCGTTAGGAATTGTTGAAACTAAAACCCCACTATTTTCCGAAACATTTCGAACCATTGGGGTTCCAGTAACTGCACTTCCATCATGCAAGCCTGCTAAACGATCAAGTGGTGTAAAACGCCAATCTTCATCGCGTGGTCCTGGAGTTAAATACTTTGAGGCAATCGCTGTCATTAACCAACAGCCCCTTCCATCTGCATTTCAATTAAGCGATTTAACTCAAGTGCATACTCCATTGGAAGTTCGCGAGCAATTGGCTCAATAAATCCACGGACGATCATCGCCATAGCTTCATCTTCACCAAGTCCACGAGACATTAAGTAGAAGAGTTGGTCATCGCTAATGCGTGAAACTGTTGCTTCATGTCCCATTTCGACATCATCTTCACGTACATCAACATACGGATATGTATCAGATCTTGAAATGGTGTCAATTAATAGTGCATCACATTTGACGGTGCTCTTGGAATGATGCGCACCCTCTTGTACTTGGACCAATCCACGATAAGAGGTGCGACCTCCACCGCGTGCAACAGATTTTGAAATAATTGTTGAAGATGTGTAAGGCGCTGCGTGCACCATCTTTGCACCGGCATCCTGGTGCTGTCCTTCTCCAGCAAATGCAATCGAAAGTGTCTCGCCCTTTGAATGTGCACCCATCATGAAAACTGCTGGGTATTTCATGGTGACTTTAGATCCGATATTTCCATCGATCCATTCCATGGTTGCACCTTCGTGACAG
>CAIUSQ010000085.1 GCA_903901905.1 uncultured Actinomycetes bacterium | reverse complement strand
TGGGTTTCTTTTAATTACATAAAACTGCTGACCAAATGTCCACAAGTTAGTTGTTGACCAATAAATTAAAACACCAACTGGGAAGTTAACGCCAGAGACTGCAAAAATTACTGGAAACACATAGAGCATAATTTTTTGTTGTTGCAACATCATATTGTTTGATGAATCCATCTTTGGCATTCCCTTAACCATTAACTGGCGTTGGGTTATGAAAGTTGTTGCGGACATGAAGGCAATTAAAACTACAGTTACAAGTTTGGTTTGAGCATTTGAATCACTGCTTAAAAATGTGTTTGAAAGATTCGCTCCGAAGAATTTGGCTTCTTGGGCAGATACCAGCAAATCACCTTTTAAAACTCCATGGGGTGTATTTCGAGCAATTCCATTTAGAACTGTGAAGAGGGCGAAGAAAATTGGGGCCTGGGCCAAGATTGGGAAGCATGATGCCAAAGGATTGGTTTTATGTTCCTTGTAAAGCTTCATCATCTCTTCGGATTGCTTCTGGCGATCATCCTTGTGCTTCTTCTGAATTTCTTTCATGTGTGGCTGCAACGCGGTTAATGCGCGTTGGCTTTTAATCTGCTTAACAAATAATGGAATTAAAATAATTCGGATAACAATAACCAGGCCGATAATTGAAAGGCTCCACTTAATACTTTCGTTTGAGTCCTTGCCAAAAACATAACCGAGCAAAGAGTGAAAAGTCACCATGACCCAAGAAACGGCGTAATACAAGGGGTTTAGGATAGATCCCATTAATTTGTCCCATTCATTATTTTTACTGCTCTTTTTATTGGTTGGTTTGAACTCTTTGATAGAACGTAGTCAACGCCGCCGTGTGACCATGGATTGCATCGCACTAATCGCCAAGCCGCCATTGCAACTCCTTTTGCACCATATTCAGTGACTGCATCGGCTGCATATGTTGAACAACTTGGGTAATACTTACAACGAGGAGCAAGTCCTGGTGAAATCCAAGTTTGGTAAATTTTTATTAAGCCCGCAAAGATTTTTATCACAAGCCCACCGGCAATTTATTTAGGACTTTTGGCATTAGCTCGTTTAACTCGACTTCGTAATTTGGTTGAAGGCGAAGAACTCGAATTACTAATTTGCTGCCTGCTGGAATGTTTGAAATGTGTGCAGAAATTAAGTGGCGCAATTGTCTTGAAACTCGATGACGGGAAACAGATCCACCAACTGATTTATTTACAATCAGTCCAATTTTAGGCGCGTTGACATCGCCGGTATTGGTCGGGGTAATTGAATTTGTTTTTAGGTAGACCACAAGCGATAAAGAAGTTGCTCGGACTCCAGTTTTTGTAGTTAGAGCGAAATCTTTGCTTGTGCGCAACCGGTTCTTGGCTGGTAGCACGGGTATCGGCAATTATGCGGAAATGTTTGTGCGACCCTTAGCGCGGCGACGAGCTAGAACTGCTCTTCCACCACGTGTTGCCATGCGAGCACGGAAGCCATGCTTCTTGGCACGCTTGCGAACGTTAGGTTGAAATGTGCGCTTTGACATAAAACTCTCCTAATAAATTCGGGGATCTCTCCTGCAGGTTTTACCCCGCCGGGTCACAACTACTCATAACTTTGATGAGGGCGCTAGATTACGGCTACCTGTTGATAAGGGTCAAACTCGTATGTAACCCGTTGTTAACCCGTGGGTAGGCCTAAACAGGCCAGGCTTAGCCGGAATTAAATTTGTGGATAACCACTTGCAATTTCCCAGTAATGCCCCTACTTTCGCCCTCTATCCACAGAAATTAGGGCTCAAAAGGCTCAAGTTTTACTTTAGACCACAGGTTGTGGATAACCCTGTGGATATGTCTAATTTTGGATATTTATGGTTTTAGGAAAGTTAGAGGTTCCCATGGCGCTACTCGAGGTTGATGATCTGACCGCTCTTTGGGGGGCTGTGATTGCAGATGTTTCAATTGAATCTCCTCAACACCGCGCATTTCTATCACTAACAAAACCTCTTGGTTTAATTCAGGGTGAAGGCGGATCAAATTTATTGCTCTCTGCGCCAAATGCTTTCGCTAAAGATGTTCTAGAGACCAGACTTCGTGCAATTTTAAATGAGGCTCTCTCTGCAAAGCTTGATCAAAAAATTAATATTGCTGTGACTGTCGATGAATCTTTACAGAGTGATGTGGTTGAAGATGTTGTAGAACCAATTGTTGAGCAACTTCCTAAATCCGGAACTGGCCGCGACTCAAAATCAGCAATCACCTCAGAGCCGACTCAATTAAATCCTCGTTACATTTTCGAAACTTTTGTTATTGGCGCATCGAATCGATTTGCCCATGCGGCTGCAGTG
>CAIUSQ010000084.1 GCA_903901905.1 uncultured Actinomycetes bacterium | reverse complement strand
GCTGGTAGTAGATGAACTTCATCATAAATAATTAAGCCCCAGTCGTAGGAATCAAAGAGATCTAAGTGAGCATAAACTCCGTTTTTCTTCTTTGTCATCACTTGATACGTGGCAATAGTGACAGGTCTAATTTCTTTTTTTGCACCAGAGTATTCGCCAATTTCATCTTCATTTAATGTAGTTCGCTTCAAAAGTTCATCTCGCCACTGGCGAGCAGCAACTGTATTCGTCACCAAAATTAATGTAGTTGCCTTTGCATGGGCCATTGCTGCTGCACCAACAATTGTTTTACCTGCACCACATGGAAGTACAACAACTCCTGATCCACCATGCCAAAAACCCTCAGCTGCCAACTCTTGATATGGACGGATCTTCCAACCATTTTCTACTAAAGATATTTCATGTGCCTGACCATCAACATAACCTGCAAAATCCTCAGCCGGCCAACCTAAGCGCAGAAGTGATTGTTTAATCTGACCACGTTGACTTGGCAGAACTGTGATTGTTTCAGAATCGATTCTGGCACCCAGTAATGGAGCAATCTTTTTTGCACGGATTACTTCTTCAAGTACTGCTGTATCGGTAGTTATCAAAATTAAGCCATGTACAGGATCCATCTCAAGTCGCAGGCGCCCGTAGCGGGACATAGTTTCTGCAACGTCGATAAGAATTGAATGCGGAACTGCATACCGTGAATACTTAATTAATGTATCAATAACTTGTTCAGCATCATGTCCTGCAGCACGGGCATTCCATAATCCAAGTGGAGTTAATCGATATGTGTGAATATGTTCCGGAGATCTTTCTAATTCAGCAAAAGGTGCAATCGCTCGCCGACATTCAACAGATAGAGGATGGTCGATATCTAACAGAAGTGTTTTATCACTCTGAACAATTAAGGGACCATCACTCATTTAATAAATCCTTAATCAGCGCATTCAAAAACTTGCTTCGATCTTCAAGGGTACTGATATCAACCCATTCGTGCTTGGCATGAGCTCCACTTCCGACAGCTCCCAATCCATCTAGAACCTGCGCACCTGCGGCAGCGGCGAAGTTTCCATCACTTGCACCTCCAACGGATGCGTGGCCCAAAACAGGCATGCCAATTTCTTTTGCAACTTTTTCAGCGCGTTCATATAGAGCCATAGTCGATGAAGTTTCTAATGGAGGTCTGTTGAAACCACCAGTAACTTCATATCTTGTCTCTGGATTCACAGGAGCAATTGCTTTGATCGCTGCATCAACTCTCTCTAGTTCAGCCATTGAGAAAGAGCGGATATCGATATCGAGAACTGCTAAATCTGGAACTGTATTTGTTGTATTTCCTGCCGTTAGAGTTGTAGGAACTACTGTTGTTCCAAATTGAGTATCTGCAAGGTTTGAAACTGCGATAACAACGTGGGCCATCTCAACGGTTGCATTAACACCTTTTTCTGGTTCTAGGCCAGCATGGGATGCTTTACCCAAAACTTTTATTTGATACATGGCCGTGCCTTTTCGCCCAGTTTTAACTTTTCCCTCTAAAGAAGCTTCGACAACAAGAACTGACTTTGCTTTCGCAGATATCTCTTTAATAAAATCTTTACTCGTCAGACTTCCTGTTTCTTCATCTGTTGTAGCAACTAGTGCGACAGCTCCCTTAATGGATTTCAGTGCATATAAAGCTTGAATAAACCCAGCCTTCATATCGAAAATACCTGGGCCTCTGGCTGTTGTTCCTTCTATCTGCCATAGCGGTTCAAACGATCCTTTAGGCCAAACAGTATCTAGATGAGCCAAGACAATTACTTCTGGATTAGGTGAGCCCCACCAAAAAACTGGCCGACCATTTATATCTCGTATCTCAGCTGGAGAATCTAAAACACGAGATGCGATATCACTGGCCAGGCGAACAACATTTTTACACGCTTCTAAATCTTGCGTTGGTGATTCCAACCTTACGAGCGCTTCTAGGTCTGCCAACATGATCTAAGTCTATAACGGTGCAACGCCGGTGATGCGGGGGATTCTGAAGGATTGAACCTCCCCGGTTGCATGATCGCGCGCAATTAATGCCCCTGCAGTAATTCGAATCGGATCAATGATTCTGTGGGTCACTCCGCCATTGTTATCGGCATAACCAATCGAGAGGGTTTTTTCCTCAGAAATTAACTGATTCAAAATATCCATCGTCTCATTTGCAGTACTTCGTGGAAGTGCGCCCAAAGCTTCATTTGCAACTTGGCGCAATCTTGTTTGACGGTGAGTTGATTTCTCACCGGTTCGTAAAGATCGAATAGCGGCGGTTAAGGAATCATCTGTTGGAATTTCGACTTCTCCGATAATGCGCGGTGGTCTTGGTTTAGTCAGGGCTCGATTTGATTTCACACCAGTTAAAATCATTCCATTTGCCGATTCACCTGCAGGCAAGTAACCACTTTCGCGTAAAATGCGTATTGCATCGGTTGCATCCATATCGCAAATAACAACTTCAGGTGCGATGCGTCGAAGACCTAAAATCTCTAATTTCTTATCATTAATAATCTGAGAAATCAAAGCTGTATCTTCACAGCGTATAAAAGAAGACGTGTTTCCAACACGTAATTTTCCATGTTTTTTTGCAACATCTGCAATTAAATACTCAAGTGGTTGTGGCATAGGTGTTTTAGATGTTTTTGCAAGGAATGATTTAATTTCATCACCAGTTTTGCCATGATCAAGTGCGCGACGAATTGTGGCTTCGGTGAATCTATAGACAGTTGCTCCTCCTCGGCTTTCAATTTCAGCCATCATTGCAAGTGCCTGTGAAATTTCATGCTCGAGTGGCCCCGGCGCAATTGCAGTGTTATCACTCTGAATCAATATGTGATCAACAGTTTTTGGCAAATCTTGATTAATTACTTCTAAATCATCTCCATTTATAAAACCAACTCCATATTTTGAGATTGCTCCCTGCCCAGTTATCCCTAACCATTCAGCCTCTCTCAAGGTCCATTCCGCTAATTCATCTTGTAATGATGAGTTTCGTCGAACTGGTGCACGCCAATCCAATACAGATTTAAAACTATTCCAGTCTGGTGCAATCTCTGGATTTTCAATTAATAAGGCAAGTGTTAAACCTCTGATCTTGGATGCATTTACTCGATCTAACTCGGGTCCTAACGCAGCAACATTTTTGGATTCTAAACGGCTGACTAAACCACTTACGCGAGATGTAATTGACCACTGTGATGCCAGCATCTGCCAGCGATCTGCAGGAGATTGCATTAACCAAATATCAAATTTATTACTTGGCAAAATCTGATCATTTGCATCAATACTGATAAGCGATGCTAAGTATGCAAGCTCGGCGATAAATGCCGTACAGGCTTCATCAACACCTAGGTGGGTTGAAAGAACTTTGAGATCTCGTACTCCTAATCCACCTGCACGCAAAGCATCTGCAGGCTCTTCTGCCCAAAAATTAAGGAGCTCTTCTACCCAACGTAATACTGTTGAGACATTCGCGATTGCAGCCAAATCAATTTGCTTCTTGTCACGTTTTGTTCCTGTCAGTTCTGGCTGCCTCACACTGACTTGCTTGTGAATCTTTTTGCCGCGAAGTTCGATCGCAACTTCGCGTGGAAGAATTACTGTCCGCTGATCAAGTGCAACCAAAAATTTCTTTTCCAAGAGCCAAGAGACTCCAGGACTTGGATTTTTAACATCTCCAACGCTTCCTCTTGGAGGCCCCCATATCAACCGTTCTAAAATCTTTTTCGAATCTGCGGGCGCATCTGCCAATTCATTTAACTTCAATTTGACCATAGATGCTGGTCCGAGACCAGCAGGTTCGCCGCCAATAACTTCACGAAGTTGGGTTGGAACTCTTAATCCATCATCAGATGGATACACCAATCCAATTTTAATTAAATGATCCAAAGCAGATGATGCTTCTTTGTCTGTGAGGGACGCGATAATTTTTGCCGTAAAGGGTTCATTCACACTTGCTGTTGCTTCAAGAACTTGTAACTGCCATTGATTTAATGAATCGATTGCACGCGCCAAACTTGGAGCAGAACAAGCACGAACGGCAAGGGAGGCAATATCTGGTGGTACTGGGGATACTAAATCTGGTCGTGCAGAAAAGAGAGAAATAAAGGCAGTGTCATCAACACTACGCAAGTAGTCGGAGAATGAGCGCATTTCCATAACTTGCTTACATTACAGGGATTAAGGGTTAAGTAGTTAATCAGCCTTTGCGCTTGCGAGGAGTAAGCCACGTTGCAAGGGCCGCAAGACGCACCACGACAGGTGAGATTGCCCTTCCAATGAATCTAGCTTTTCGAAAATCATGAATGGGCCAACCTTCAGCCATGGCACGCAAACCAAGCAATGCATCCGGGTTAATTACAGAGGGATGACCAACACTTTGAAGAAGTGGTAAGTCATTATTGCTATCAGAATATGCAAAACAATTTTCCAAATTTAAACCATTGTTTTTTGCAAGTTCAATAATTGCAATTGCTTTTTCTTTACCATGCAATAGTGGTCCGTTCATATTTCCAGTGTAAATCTGATTTGTTATTTCAGCCTTACTACCGAGTGCCCCAGTTAGGCCAAGTCTTTTTGCAATCAAAGTAGCCATATCCTCTGGGGCGGCAGTAACCAAATAAACATCATCCCCATTTGCAATATGAGATTGAGCAATGTCAATTGTTCCTTGCCACAAAGCTGGTGAAACGAATTCATCATAAATCTCTTCTGCAATTGCTTGAATGTCAGCAACGTTATGGCCACCAATAAAATCTGTAGCTGCATCTTGAAATCTCTGAATCTCTTCTTTTTTCTCTTTACCAGTTAAGCGAAATCTCAGGTTGGCTAGAACAAAACGAGAGATATCCTTTTTTGTGAAATATCCGCGCTGGTACATTCCCCGGCCTAAGAAATAAATCGTTGAGCCCCGGATAAGCGTGTTATCTACATCAAAAAAGGCAGCCCGTTTATCTGTGAGTGCCATGTCACTACCCTAGCGAATC
>CAIUSQ010000083.1 GCA_903901905.1 uncultured Actinomycetes bacterium | reverse complement strand
CTCCTCTGAGGGAAATCAAAACGTTGCCACCACATTAGTTACTGAAAAAAATGGATGGTTCCGCATGGGCGCATATGGATTCCACTACTCCGCTCCAACTTTGAAGGTTAAGTTAACTCAAGAGGTCCAGAAAGTAGAAGCGACTCCAACTCCTTCGCCATCCGCGGCAACACAAGCGATTGTAGAAGCGAAGAAGGCAATAGCTGTCAAGAAAGCAATTACTTGCACAAAAGGGAAGGCTACTAAGAAAATTAATGGTCTAAATCCCAAATGTCCTGCTGGATACAAAAAGAAATAATGAAGCCAACTTTGCATGTTTGGCCTTGCGCTTAAATTCCTGAGGAGTGCTAGCCTTCGTTGATGCGGGTAAATAAATTACTTGCATCCAGTGCGACTGCGATGCTCTTAACTTTTACTTTGAGCTTTTCTGCACTTGCCGGAACACCCACGGGAGCCGTAAGTGCCGCTCTAACACAGGATCAGATTAAAAGTGATTTTGGGCTTTTGTTTACTGAGGCAAATGCAGCAGGGTATTACAAGCCAGTATTTAGCGGCATTATCGATTACAAAACCTCGATTGAATACAGGGCTGTACTTCCAAATTGCAAAGATGACCCCTTTAATCCTTGTGTCAAATCATTTGATGCATCTACTGACAATGGAGTTAATTGGATATCAGCCACTTCATCAAAAACTTATGCTGCGAAATCATTTGATCAATCAAAATACCCTGCCGGCACATACATATTTCAAACAAAAAACTGGGCAGGAGATGTTAAAACATTACTGCCTTCAGGTGTTGATACAAGTGTTTACACATTTCCTAGTGCATCGCATTTTGGCGGCTCAGAGTACCTATTGCAACCAATAGTTGAAGGTGTCAGCTCAACTCAAGTGGCAAATGCAAAAGCGAACAAGCTTTCACTTTCCATAATTCCAATACGAACTTATGCAGCTCCTAATCCTAATAATTGCAGTTTGTGGATTAGCAGTTGTTTCGATCTTTATAATTTTGACCCTAAAGTTTCGTTTAGGGTAGTACTAGACCTTAAGTACCTTGCACCAACATTTAGTGGGTGGTTTCAAAGTAGAATTAAAGACAGCCAAATCGCACAATTAACTTCTACCGAATTCTCATTTACTGGTTCCGCTATGACGGTAAGTAGTGTCCTAGCAGAGTTTAATAAGCCATATCCTGAATCATTGCTGCTTGCGTATCCAACTCTAAAACCTGGCTCAGCAACGGCTCAATTTCCAATCAAGTTAATGCAAGTCTGGAGTAACTCAAATTCAGCCATTAAAGAATGGATAAATAACGAATCAGCAATCCCAAAGCAGGCAAATTGGGAATCCAGTATCTGGACAGCAACTTCCTATTCAACAACAGCAAGTGCGTATATCTACACTGAGATGAATGGTTGCCTCAAATCTAGTAAAGGAATGTTGGGTCAAGTAAGCACCAATGCAACCGCCTATGCAATTTCTGCACCACAGTGGGATAGTTCCACGGATTCTCTTTCATTCACCGTTGCTGCGCCATCTTTCGAATCTGATGGTGAAAAGAAGCAAGGCTTGTACGATTTAGTTTTAAGAGAAGATGTAGCCAAGTGCCTTTGGGGTAAAGATCTTAAGAATGCAAGTGCAAAAATCGAAATTTTGAATGCGGATGGCACTTCGCAAGTGGCTACAACTTCATTTAAAACAATTAACGGATATATATATTTTCGTGCGGCCGGATTTCATTATTCAGTTCCAAAAATAAGAGTAGCTCTTGTTCAATCCGTACCTGCGCCTACACCTACAGCACTAGTGAAAAGTAATGCACCAAAACCTATGACAGAAAAAAAAGTGACTCTTGTTTGCACTGCTGGTAAAAAAGTTAAGAAAATTACAGGGACAAAACCTGTATGCCCTAGGGGTTACAGCATAAAGAAATAAACTTAATGATTATTTTGACCAAAAAATTTAGATTAAATTTTATTTGAATAGTTGTAAATCAAATTTAGCTGTTGTCAACATGTGTGGAATTGTTAAAGCCCAAATGATTACTAAAATTGTCCAAAGTAACCCGGTGTCGAAATATTCTGGGCGGAAGAACATAAGTCCAAGTGCTAAAGCAATCGTTCCTAAAACTGCATAAAGACCAGGTATAACGGCGGATATAAAAGCCTTAAGTGGCTCTGTGGAATGTGCACGCAAAAGTGCATTAGGTAATTTAGGGACGAGCCGTGCTGTATGGCGGACTGCGTGCCAGCAACCAAAATAAACTGCAAAAGCAATTAATGGTGGTGCTAACAAAGACAAAATGGCTAAGAGAAGTAGGTCAAGTGAAGCTTGGAAATTTTTATTTACTAGAAGTAGTAACAACCCGATCAGAGCTAAAACCAGTGTGATATTTCGCAAAGTTTGATTAATCGAACCTGACCAATTGGCTATTTCAGGATTAATGCGGTTCAACGCAGATAGGGCACGAGAATCTGTCAACGGCAAGATGACAGGTAAAAATCCAGCAGGTAAGGCATAAGCAGAGACCTTTAGAAATCCATCTTTGGTTATATCGCGCGAATCATTCCATTCGCTCTTAAAAGCACTGTCGCCAAATCCAAAGTGCAGGGCACTGATTACCAGAATTAATTGGAAACCAATCTGATTCCAAGTTGCTATCGCGAATCCAGCAGCGACCGCCAACAAGATATAAAAAATTATGAAAGTAACAAAGCGAACTCGTGATTCTCTTGGAATAGTAATTAAGTGATCAATTGCGCCAT
>CAIUSQ010000082.1 GCA_903901905.1 uncultured Actinomycetes bacterium | reverse complement strand
TGGCTGATGGCCTGAGCCGCATGTGCCCCGACGATAGTCTTACTGTCCGTAGGCAAAGCCACCTAACTAAAGCCGAAGGGAGAGAGATGGAAACGAACGAGGAAGAGTCAGTAGACGTGCTGGTTTTCGAATCAATTGATTTCGTTGACTCACTTTCGATCTCAAAGATCCTCATTGCACAGCAGAGAGAGGAATTTGAGTATATGGAACTGGTTGATTTTTGGGCCCTCGCCCCCCCAGTGTTGGAGGATCAAATAGTAATGCAAAGCATATCAATGGTCCACAACGATGTCAGCGGACATTGGGGAGTCAACCGTACATTAGACCTCCTTAAAAGTACACCTGCAATGGTAAAAGCCATTCAGGATGATCGGAAGATTCTTAGAGGGCTGAGATCTCAATGCCGGAGATTCATCATTGAATGCCCTACATGTCAGAAGCACAGCTTCGTGAAACTGCAAAACAAAGCAAAAGCTTTCACAGTTTCGGAATTCTTCCCGATGCACACACTCATGATCGACTATATTGAAGGACTGCCTCAAGATGAGCAAGGGAATTCACACATAGTTGTTATCATTGACTGTTTCAGTAGGTTCTGCACCCTACTCCCACGAAAACAACCAAGGCAGAAGAACTCTCTCGGGTCCTTCTAAGCCATTGGGGTATCTTTGGTTCACCATGCAGATTGGTTTCCGATAAGGGTCCCGCTCTCAACAGTCATCTTATCGAGGATTTTATTGCCCTGGTGGGGACCGAACACATCAAGACACTTACGGCGTCCAAAGAAGAGAACGCCATCGTAGAGCGCTTAAACCGTGAAGTCATGCGCCATTTACGAAACCTTGTATTTGATAGGCAAGTATACGGTAGTTGGAGCCGATACATTCCCTTCATACAGAGGATACTTCTTAGCACAATCCACTCTAGCACGGGTCTTGCGCCAGCCGAGATCATCTTTGGTTCCGCAATAAGCCTAGAGAGGGGAATCATATCTCCCCTATTGGATGATGAGCGAGAAGCGATACAGAGCACAAGCACGTATCAGGACTGGGTTAGGAACTTAATTGCCACCCAGGATCTTCTTATTGCAAAAGCAAGAGATAATCTTCGACAAAAGGATGCAAAGCACCTTGAGAAGAGGGAGGCTGATATGGAAGAAATCTTGGCACAGCCGCTATTCCCAATCAACTCCTATGTGTTAGCTGAACCTTTGGGGTACTTCACTACCCGGAAGGAGCCAAATAAACTTAAACCGATGTTAAAGGGACCGTTTAAAGTTATGGCGATATCAGATGATAACTCAACTTACACTGTTCTGAATCTCGTAACAATGCGAATCAGAAAGTATCACGTCAAGAGCCTAAGAGCTTTCCATTCGAGACCAGGAGATGTCGATCCGACAAAATATGCTATTCGAGATCAGAACTTTTTCATGGTACGCTCAGTGAAGAACTTCAAACCGAAGAACTTCAGCAAGGAAACATCACGCAAAGCGTTAGAGTTCCTTATCGAGTGGGACATCGATGGATCCGAAACATGGGAGCCTTGGAGCAACGTTCGAACCTTGCGTGAAGTTAGCAAATGGGTGCAAAGCAAGCAGTGCAAAAATCTTGCTCTCAAACAGCTCTTCCCGGTCAACGACAAAGAGGAACAAGAAGAGAGCGACGATGAAAATGAGAGAGAGGAGGTGGAAAACCCATCTTGGCCTGCCCCAAATGCTCAGCTTAAATAACTGTTTTATTTTTTGTTTTAACTATTATGTATAACTATGCAAAATGTATTTTTATCCCCCCTGATAGTTATTTATTTTTTATTTTTACAATTTTTATTTTTTCTTTCATGCAAAGCA
>CAIUSQ010000081.1 GCA_903901905.1 uncultured Actinomycetes bacterium | reverse complement strand
GTGGGCGTTGGCATTTGGAGCAGATTTCGGTGGGAATGCAACAATAATTGGCGCAAGCGCAAATGTCGTTGCGGTTGGTTTGGCTTACAAAGCTGGCATAAAAATTTCTTTCTGGAAATTTGCTAAGTATGGAATTGTGGTTACTTTAATTTCAATTCTGATGGTTTACCCATATATTCTATTTTTCTACTTCTGACTCTTACTTACTTCCTACAACACGCTTAGCAGTTAAAGCAATGATCAAAGCTAGCCCTGCAGGTATATACATCGCTACCCGCAAAGTCACCAGGTCGGCGATAAAACCAAGTAAAGGTGGTCCAATAACAAAACCAAAGTAGGCAACTCCAGTTACCAAGGCAACGCTTTCGGCTGCTGAAATCTTTCCTGAAAATTCGCTATTTGCTAATTCGCCGCAAACGCTAACTACCAATGGAATAACAGTTGCAGCTCCGGCCCCAAGTAAAATCCAGCCGATGATTACGCCATAAACATTTCCTAGGCTGAGTCCCAGAATTAAGCCTCCGCCGGCAATAGCGCCTGACCAAGTTAACAACCTAGCTATCCCGAATCTGTTCGCTAACCAATCCCCCGAAAGGCGAACAGTCACCATCATTACTGAAAACAAAATATATGGAAGTGTTGCCACAAAAGGTGAAGCGTTAAAAGTTTCTCTAGCGAGAACTCCGCCCCAATCACTTGCCGCTCCCTCACAGATAGCCCCGCCTAAGCCAAATAATCCTAAAATAATTAATTTGCGTGGGCGCTTATTTGGTTTCTCATCACTAACCACTTCATGCCGATCTGCGCTTCCTGGCATAAACCAATCTTTAGTTGTGAAGGCGACAATTAAGATGATTATGCCTACTACCAATGAATGATCTCTAGGTGATATTTCGAAATTTGCGAAGACTCCTCCGATTGCTCCTCCGCTTAATCCGCCCAAGGACCACATTGCATGGAATTTGCTCATTACCCGCTTTTTTGCGTGATGTTCAAGAGCAGATGCTTGCGCATTCATTGAAAGATCGTGAACAGAGGAGACGAATCCAAATATAAATAAAGATACCCAAAACCATTGCAAGCTAAACAACAATCCCACAAGCGGAACTCCGAGGATTAACGTGAATGCCCCATACCTAGTTGTGGGCCCGCTGCCATATTTTGCAGCTAACTTACTTGTAGGTCTGAGAGCTGTCAGGACTCCCACTGAGGCAAAGAAAAGTGAGGTGCCGAGCAAACTATTTGAAATATTCAAAATGTTTTTGTAATCGGGAATCCGTGAGATAAATGAACCAACTGTAAAGCCATTTAGTAAGAATGCGATTAAAGTCGCAATGCGGGCCTTGCGGAATCCATCATTCTCAAACATGATGGAAGTCTATCTAGATGAATTAGCGGCTAATTTACAATCGCATAAAAGGCCAACAGAGTACCCACGATTGTTACCAGAATTTGGCTGCTTTTTGGAATTAAAAGTTTGGCGATTGCCGGGATCCAGGTAGCAATCAAGAGTAGAG
>CAIUSQ010000080.1 GCA_903901905.1 uncultured Actinomycetes bacterium | reverse complement strand
TGGAATCCAAATATCCAACGCGTTCGCACACTTGTTGGTGGAAGTACTAAGCGCCAAAATGTATGTACTTCATGCCTTAAGGCTGGGAAAGTAGTTCGTTAACTTTAACTTTATTGAAAATGGCGCCAGGTATCTGGCGCTTTTTTCATTTCAACACCAGTAACACCTTGTCCCTTAACTACGGTACCGACCTTAAATCCATTTAGATCCAGACCTGTCGCTAAGAATACGTGGTCTTCTCCTCCGGCAAATACCCACTGCCAAACATCACAATTTTGTGAATCCGCTAACTCCTTTAGTGAAGCAAACTCAGAGTGCTCGGCAATTATCTTCTGATCAAATTGCAAAGCTACCCCAGATGCATCTGCCAATTGATTTGCCTGAATAATTAAGGCATCACTGACATCACACATTGAATGCGCTCGCTTATTTGAAAACTCAATAGCAGATGCATAATCAACTGTTGGTGCGCTGTATTCAGAAACGGCATGTAGGGCTAGATCATCCTCTAGATCCTTTTCAATTATAGAAAGACCGGCAGCAGACCAACCAGGCAAAGAGGAAATGTAAATTGAATCGCCTATCTGTGCACCAGCACGTGTAATTGGATTTTCAATTTCTCCAATTGCCGTAATGGAGATAACTACACAGGGACCTTTGGCAAGATCGCCACCAACAACATATGCCCCACAACTTGCTGCCTCGCGTGCAATGCCTTCTGCAAGATCTTCAATCCATTCCATGCTCTCTTGACCAGTAAGTGTTATCGCAGCAACTAGATATTTTGGAGAACCACCCATTGCATAGACATCTGCCAAATTGGCTGCTGCAACTTTGCGACCAATATCAAATGCCCCGCTCCACTCGGTTCTAAAATGAGTTCCTTCTACGGCCATGTCGGTTGTGATGACAGTTCGATCAGTTGTAGAAACAACCGCGGCGTCATCACCAATTCCAATTTCAACCCCACGATGAGTCACGCCAAATATGCGCACTAAAGCAGAAATTACGTCTGCCTCATCAAAGTTCATACCACCTAGCCTACCGAGCCTCTTCGACTAGTGAGTAAGGGTTGTTCTACGGTAGCGTTTGGCTCTGAACCAGAGAGGACTTCACATGTCAGTACAAGCTTTTATCTTAATCCAAACAGAAGTTGGAAAAGCAGCAGCGGTTGCAAATGCAGCGGCCAAAATTGCCGGCGTAACACTTGCTGAAGGAGTTACTGGTCCTTACGATGTCATCATGCGTGCAGAGGCTGAAAGCATGGAGGAGTTTGGTCGACTTGTACTAGCCAAAGTCCAAGGTGTGCCAGGAATTACACGCACACTTACGTGCCCTGTAACGCACTTAAGCTAAAAGTAATAATTCCAAAACATTTTAACTAGATTTAAAACCAAGCCGATCTAGTAAATATTGTCATCAATCCTTTAGTGAAGAGTTAATCAACACCGAGATCAACTCGGTATATTCCAAGCCACTAGCTGCCCATAATTTTGGGTAAACAGATGTTCCCGTAAAGCCCGGCATAGTGTTTATCTCATTAGTGATGATTTCACCTTTTTGGGTGTAAAAAAAGTCACAACGTGCCAGGCCCTTGCAGCCCAACGCGATGAAAGCTTGCTTGGCCTGATTCTGAATCTTGATTGAATCTAATTCGCTGATTTGGGCAGGAATTTGCACCGTAGTTGCGCTGTCCAAATATTTTGCTTCAAAGTCATAGAACTCGAATGCGGGGTTGACGATGATCTCTCCAACTGCTGAAGCTTGAACAACTCCATCACGCTCTAATACAGCGCACTCGATTTCGCGCCCTTGAATTGCTTGCTCTACTAATACATTGTCACCATATGTGAAGGCATCCTTTATGGCCTCTTCTAGTGAGTTTGCCTCTTTGACTTTGTGGGTTCCTCTACTGGAGCCACCACTAGTTGGTTTAACAAAGACCGGATACGTTAGGCCTTCTGTCATTTTCTTCCAATTTAATGCAGTCACTTCAACACCTGGCGCAATTGTTAATCCAGATTTTTCAAAAATAGCTTTTGCAATCGATTTATCCATCGCATGCGCAGAGGCTTCAACCCCACTTCCTACATAGGCAATTCCAGAATCTTCTAGTAGCTGTTGTACCTGTCCATCCTCACCAAATTCTCCATGCAAAACTGTAAAGACGCAGTCCACATGCATCTTGGCACCATTTAATAGGAATCCCTTTTTAGTCAGCTCTATGCGGTTTTGAGTTAACTCAATTGTGGGCATAACTCCATCAACTATTTCCAAGGGATAGTCCGTTGGAAGTAGCACCCACTGACCAGACTTGGTAATTCCAATCAGAATTGGTTCAAAGGCGTTTTTATCTAAGCCCGAAAGAACCCCCGCGCCAGAAAGAGCTGAGACTTCATGCTCACTGCTGGGACCGCCGCAGATAATGGCGATCTTCTTTTTCGTCATTGAATGAAATTCTCAGATTTGATACTTATCTCCATCAGGCGATCTAATGCCTGCGATGGAGTTATTGCACCAGTGACCACATCTGCCACTGCCTCAATCACAGGTACTTCAACACCAACGCGGTGAGCGATCTCTAGGACTGCACTAGAAGATGCAACTCCTTCAACGGTTTTTGCAACATCTCTTCTAGCTATCTCCATAGAACCACTTCGCCCTAGAACTTCACCAAAAGTTCTGTTGCGAGATAGCGGAGAACCACAACTTGCAACCAAATCGCCCATGCCTGCTAAACCTGCAGCGCTAAGAGGATCGGCTTTGTGAGCTGCACATAATCTTGCTACTTCGTTAAGACCTCGCGTGATCAACATTGCCTGAGTGTTTTCACCCAAATTCATTCCAATTGACATACCAACAGCGAGTGCAATGACGCTTTTAATTGCTCCGGCAAGCTCACAACCTAAAACGTCGACTGATGGATACACGCGATAGTAAGGAGTGGAAAACAAATTTTGTACTTTTTCTGCCAACGCCATTGTTGGCGCTGCAGCAATCGCACCTGCGGGTTGTCGCAATATAAGTTCATTGGCAAGATTTGGCCCAGTAATAATTGCAACATTCTTTGTCTCTAAGACTTGCTCAATTATTTCAGTCATCCGAGATAATGAACTCTCTTCAATTCCCTTTAACGTACTTATATAAGTTGCATTTGGTTGAACTAAAGATTTCCATTGCACAAGGTTTGTACGCAACGCCTGCGCTGGAATTGCAATGACATAAATATTGGAATACTCCATCGCCTCTTTAAGATCTACGGTGGCTTTTAAACCAACCGGCAAAACATTTTCTCCTAGATATTTAGAGTTGGTATGAGAGTTATTTATTTCATCGACTACCTTTTGGTCGCGGCCCCAAATAAGGACGTGGTTGCCAGCATCACTTAGAACCTGCGCCAAAGTTGAGCCCCATTGACCCGCGCCCAATACGACAACTTTGCTCATTTCTTCCTTGCCTTCTTAAAGTTTCCTGTTCGGGGTAGATCTGAGTTATGAGGATCAAAAATCTCCACTGGCCTTTTCTCTCCTCGCAGCTCTTCTAGTAAGTCAGTGATCGCTTGCATTGCAAAGGCTGTAGCCTCAGTGAGTGCGACCGGATCGTTTTCTTTTCCATACCAAGGTGAAAAATCTATCGCCTTACCAGCCAAGATCTTAATTTCAGTACGAGGAAAGAGCTTAATTTTCTTTTCATACGTTGGCATAACTATCTGCGAGCCCCATTGTGCTACTGGAATGACTGGAGTTTTTGTAATGATGGCAAGACGGGCAAGACCAGTTTTGGCAACCATGGGCCATCCATCAGGGTCCCGGGTCAATGTACCTTCTGGATAAACGCCAAGGCAGTGGCCGGCTTCAAGCAACTTAACAGCATGTTGCACGGCCTTAGCCGCATCTTTACTCTCTCGAACTACAGGCACTTGGCCAGCGGCCAAAAGAAGTTTTCCGATTACCGGAATCTTAAAGACTCCCTCTTTACCAATGAAGCGAGGTGCGCGACCATTTGCAAAGAGAAAGTAGCCAAAGAAAAGTACATCCATGTAGGAAAGATGGTTGCTTGCAATAATGATTTTCCCGGACTTAGGAATATTCTCACTTCCACGCCAATTTTTCTTGGAGACCGAATTTAAAAGTGGTATCAAAACAAAAGTAATAAACTTAATCGTTTTGTTTGATCCCAATGGTTTGCCGGCAGGAGGGGCATAAGACACCTTGTAATCGGCCATAACGTAAATACTAGTCAATAACAGTAAAAACGGGGCTAGCAGATGCTAGCCCCGCCTAGAAATCTTTACAGATTTACTTCTTCTTAGCTTTTTTTACTTTTCTTGCTGGTTTACGAGCGGCTGGCTTTGCTTTTTTAGCAACCTTTTTTGCGCTCTTTTTAGCCGTCTTCTTTGTTGCCTTTTTTGGTGCTGCTTTTTTAGCAGCTGCCTTTACAACCTTAGGTTCTGGCTTTGGAGCAGGCCCCAATTTGCGCTCACCTGAAATTACATCCTTGAGTCCCTTTGCAGGAAGAAAGCGAGCTTTCTTTGATGCTTTGATTTTGATCGTCTCACCAGTAAATGGGTTGCGTCCCATACGTGCTTTGCGATCTACTTTCTTAAACTTACCAAAATCATTAATCATCACATCTTCGCCCTTTGAAAGACTGCGAACGATTGTGTCGAAAACGATGTCTACAGCATGTGCTGCTTCTTTCTTGCTGTCATTGAAATGTGGTGCAAGCGCCGCAATGAATTGGGCCTTATTCATAGAAATCCCCTTATTACGCGTAAATAGTTAAGCAATTGCTTAACTTGTGGTCAAAACTTACGC
>CAIUSQ010000079.1 GCA_903901905.1 uncultured Actinomycetes bacterium | reverse complement strand
GTACAGATGAGAGTAGTAGCGATTACACCGATTCATGTTACTGATGAAGAGTTAGCACGTCGCCAAGAGCGCTACACCCGCCTTGCACCTGCTGGATTAACTGTGGAACTTCGCAATCTCAGTTCTGCAAGCCCTGTTGCACTTGATCTTCAAAGCGATGTGCTCTCAAGTGATGCAGCATTAATCGATGACATGTGCCATATAAGCCAGGATGCAGCGGATTTTATTTTGCCTGACTGCGTTTTAGATCCAGGCTTTCGCCAAGGTGCAAAAGAAGAAGTTGTTGGAATGCTAGAGAGCGTGACAGCCCACCTTGTTGCACAAGGTCACAAAGTCGGCGCCGTTACTCGCAACGAAACAATTGGCGCAGAGTTAGTACGTCGCATTGGTGAATATGGTTTTGCAAATCACTTTGCAGGTCTTGAAGTGCTGAATTTAAGCTTTGATGCAATCAATGATGAAGAGTTGTGGCACAAGGCGCTAAAGGTTGGCGTGGAAAAATTGGCTGCAAAAGGTGCAACAGTTGTAATCAATGGTTGCTCTGCAGTTAACGTGGATCAATCTCAGTTATCACTAGAAGTTGTAGATCCTGCAGAGCTTGCGTTGAAGTTGATTTTGGAACAAAAAAGCAAAGCTCTTAGCAGTAAGTAAAAACTGACCGGGGGAATGGGTGTGGAGAGATACGATCTAGTTGTTGCAGGTGCCGGTGGTGGTTTAGTCGGTGCTATTAAGGCTGCCCAGCTTGGTGTCAAAGTTTTACTAATCGATGCCTCTCCGGATTTTATTAATACCTGCAATACCTCTATGACCTCTGGAATGTTTCCTGCAAGTGGTTCACGTTGGCAAAAGGAAAAGGGAATCGTTGATTCTCCGGAGATCTTTGCAAAAGACATCATGAAAAAAACCAAAAACTCTGGCCATGTTGTGGCAACTGAGGCGCTAACAAATGTCAGCGTAGAAGTTTTCGAATGGATGGCCGATTCACTAGGTGTGCCATGGGAACTGGTGACAGATTTTCACTATCCAGGTCACTCTGTAGATCGTTGCTTGTCAGTGCCAGGTCGAATGGGTCAGTTAGTTCTAGGCCCAATCTGGAAAGTTGCATCAGATCAAAAGCTCTTTGACTTTAAGGCAAGCACACGTTTGGTAGATGTTGTTATTAAAGATGGCCAGGTTGTTGCAGCTGTTGTTGAAAATGCCGATGGAAGCCAAGAAGAGATTGCAACAGATAACGTGCTGATGGCAACAAATGGATATGGCGCCAATCAAAAGCTATTGGCCGAGCACAATGAAGAGGTCTCATATATTTACTATCACGGCTCTAGATATTCCAAGGGTGAGGCGTTGCAAATTGGAATCAAACACGGAGCTGGGTATGGGTATTTAGATTCCTACCAAGGCCATGCTGCAATTTCTTCGCACGCAAAAACTTTGGTTGGCTGGACAACGATTATGCAGGGTGGATTCATCGTTAACTCTGGTGGAGAAAGATTTGGCGATGAGTCAGCCGGATACTCTGAGTATGCAGCAATTCTTAATGATCAAAAAGGAAATACAGGTTGGATCATCATTGATAATGCAGTGCACGAAGGCTCGCTACTGTTTAAAGAGTATGAAAACACGGCTGCAAGTGGGGCAATTGTTTGGGCAGATAGCATTGGAGAGTTAGCAACTGCAATTGCTGTGCCGGCAGATAAGTTAAAGGCCGAGTTAGAGAATGCACATGCAGTCCATGATGGTAAGGGTGAAGATAGATTTGGTCGAAAAGCATTTGAAAAAAGATTGCAGGCACCATTTGGCGCAATAAAAGTTCGCCCAGCACTTTTTCACACTCAAGGCGGCGTGCAAGTAAATGCAAATGCACAAGTGCTCAGAGAAGATGGTTCTGTAATCAAAGGTTTGTATGCAGCAGGTGGGGCAGCGGTAGGAATCTCTGGCCATGGCTCAGATGGCTACTTGGCCGGCAATGGCCTGTTGCCGGCATTTGGTTTTGCTTACATAGCCGCAAAATCTGTCGCCTCTGCAATGGCAGTGGCTTAACCCTTCAGGGGCTTCTCAGAAAGGCTAGTTCTCACCCCTCAAATGCCTATTTGTACCCTGCAGACCTGCCTTATTTCGTATTGACCACCTCACCTAGTGGACCTAGGCTGGCTCCACTCAAAAGCATGCTTACTTCTATGGGTAATCACTGCTTCTTAACAAGCAATAAGGGAGAGTACGAATGAATTTTTCAACATCTTCTCGAGCTAAGAAATCACAAGCTGCGCTATTTGCAGTTTTGGTTGCTGGTTCGCTACTAGCTGCAACACCTGTATCTAATGCAGCTGCAGCGGTAAGAATTGGATCAGCATGTTCAACAGCTGATGCAATTGCCGTTTCAACAACAGCTAAGACAGTTACTTGCAAGAACAAGAAGTGGACTGCCTATAAGCAGGAATCATTTATTTACAGCAACACTTCAGTTGCATTCGGTCCAAAAGAAGAGTTTGCAACTTTTGCAATTCCAAAGCAAATGAAATATTTTGATGCAGAAAACTTAACAGTAACTGCAGTTCCATCTAACGGTGCAGTTGCTGCAATTGCTGCAGTTGCAGCTGGCACAGCTGATATCGCAGGCGCAGACCTTGGTCCAGTAATGCAGGCTATTGAAGGATCAGCAGGATCTAAAATCATTGTTATCGGTGGTTTAGTTCAAAACTGGCCATGGTCTATGGCAGTGCTAAAGGGAAGTCCAATTAAAACTCCTGCAGATCTAAAGGGTAAGAAAATTGGAATTGTGTCACCTACTTCTGGTAGCAAGCCATACACAATTGCATGGCTAAAAGACAATGGAATGACTGAAAAAGATGTAACTCTAGTTCCAGCAGCAGGAGCAAGTTCAGCAGCAGCAGAAGCGGACTTAAAAAATGGAACTGTAGATGCACTTGCTTGGTACTCTGCGATTTATGCAAGCATTGAGTTCAGAGGAACTCCTTTGACTTACTTACCAAACGGACCATCCTTTAAGGGTGTTCGCTCTCTTTCATGGGTAGCGAATGCAGAGAAGTACGCAGCAAATCCAGAGTTGTATGAGCGTTATTTACGCGCATCAATGAAGGGCTTAGTTTATTCAAACACAAATGTTAAATCTGCAGTTGCTTTGGGTATGAAGGAATTCCCACAGCTACTACTTGGATCAACGCTTGCAGAAAAATCACCTGCAGCAGAAGCGTCATTAAAGGCATGGCTAGCATCAGCTGCCCCACTGACGGGAACACCATCAACATGGAAGAATCTTGGATCACTCTCACTTGCAGAGTGGAAGATCAACCAGGCCTACGCCACGCTTGCTGGAAACAAAAAAATCTCAATTGATTTTGATGCTTTCCTTGATACCTCATTGATTCCACGTGCAAATACATTTGACCGTGCTCCAATTGTGGCAGCAGCAAAAAAAGCTAAGTAGAAATAAAAGTAACCAATCTGTATAGAATGGGAACATGAGTAAAAATAACAACTCGGTAATCCAGGACGCCTCGAAAGAGGCGTCCTGGATTAACGTTGCCTCCCTACATAAGATCTACAACACAAGAGGTGGCGGTACGACGCATGCTCTTTCTGACATTAACTTCACCGTTAAAAAAGGTGAGTTCATCTCCATCGTTGGCCCTTCTGGCTGTGGCAAGACAACGTTGCTTAATATCCTTGCCGGTTTGATTTCAAAGACTGAAGGAAGTGCATCTGTCTCTGGCCACGAAGTTACAAAACCATTGCCAGAAATTGGAATGGTTTTTCAAGCATCAACGTTGCTTCCTTGGCGCACAATTTTAGAAAATGTGATGATCCCGGTTGAGGTACAAAAGCTTGATAAGAAAAAGTATGCAGAGAAAGCAAAAGAACTTCTAAAGCTCGCAGGCCTTGAAGGCTTTGAAGATAAGTATCCCAACGAACTCAGCGGTGGAATGCAACAGCGCGCAGGCATCTGTCGGGCACTAGTCCACTCACCTTCTGTGTTGTTGATGGATGAGCCATTTGGCGCCCTAGATGCCATGACTCGTGAGTATATGAACTTAGAACTACTTAGAATTTGGAAAGAAAGTAATCAGACTATTGCTCTGGTAACTCACTCAATTACAGAGGCAGTATTTTTATCTGATCGAGTGATTGTTATGAGCCCACGCCCGGGGCGCATTGCAGAAATTATTACAATTGACCTTCCAAGGCCACGAACACTCGACATGATGAACAGCGATGCAGCTGGTTTCTATGTCAAGAAGATTCGCCAATACTTTAACGCTGCAAACGTGATTGAATAAAAGGGAGCAAGAATGAAATTTCTACGAAATAGACCAGAATTTATCTTGATTCCCGCAATTTTTGTTGTCTTCACATTTCTTTGGGAAAACCTCGTCAATATTTTAGAAATTGATGAAGTAGTTTTGCCAACTCCTTCGAGAATTGGAAACGCTCTCTTTGCTCAGTTGGATAACCCTCTATTTTGGTCTAACTTAAGAGTTACCTCCCAGGAAGCTCTTTTGGGATTTGCGGCAGCTGTAATTTTTGCAATTATTGCTGGCACATTTATCTCACAGATCAAAATTGTGGATAAGGCATTTATGCCTTATCTTGTAGGATTTCAGGCGATTCCAAAAATTGCTCTAGCACCAATCTTTATTGTTTGGTTTGGTTACGGAATGACAAGCAAGGTAGTTATGGCTGCCACAGTTGCGTTCTTCCCAATCTTGATTTATATTATTGAAGGTTTAAAGTCTGCAGACAATGAGCAAATTAGAATGTTGCGTGTATTTGGAGCTACTAGGTTTCAAATATTTCTAAAGGTTCAGGTTCCATGTGCTCTTCCTTTTTTCTTTGCCGGCCTTGATGTTGGTATTTTGCTTGCAATCCTAGGCGCTGTTGTTGGTGAGTTCCTTGGATCACAAGAAGGCTTAGGAGCAATGGTGTTGTTGGCACAGTACAACTTTGAAATCCCTACAATGTTTGCCATCCTTATCGTGCTGTCCCTGATGGGAATCATTTCTCACATCATCGTTAAAGCTTTGCAACGAAAGTTTGCTTTCTGGGGAGATAGCAGCAACTTCATAGGTAATTAACTCCAATGCCATCTACTAATGATTTTGCAGGCAAGGTTGCAATTGTTACCGGCGGCGGTCGCGGTATTGGAGCAACCATTGCCAAGCAACTTGCTAACCGTGGGGCCATTGTTGCCTCTGCCGACATTTTGTCTGAATCTGAGTGGACAAATGATTTAGCTGCCCCTCACACACGCCATCACTTAGATGTTAGATCAAAGCAATCCTGTGTTGATTTAGTAAAAGAAGTTGTTGCAAAGCACGGGCGGTTAGATCACCTGGTCAATAATGCAGGAATTGTGCGCAGGGCAAAGGCAAGTGAAATGTCTGAAAAAGACTTTACTGATGTAATTGAGATTAACTTGTATGGCACATTTTTTATGAGCCAGGCTGTTTATCCAGAGCTTAAAAAAGTAAAGGGAACAATCGTCAATATCGGTTCTACAAGTGGACATTCGGCTGTTCTTGACACTGTCTCATATTCAGCAAGTAAAGCCGCAGTTATGTTCATGGCAAAGTCACTTGCCTTTGAATGGGCAACAGATGGAATCCGAGTCAATGCTGTTGGACCAACGATTGTGCCAAGTAATATGACAGCGCCATTGTTAGTGGATCCTGTTTTCATGGAAGATAAAATGTCCACTATTCCTATGGGGCGCATGGCAGAGCAGCTAGATGTTGCACAATCTGTTCTATTTTTACTGGGACCAGAATCAGCCATGGTTACAGGCCAGACAATCTACATAGACGGTGGCGTAACAATCCACTAGTTGTTTGAGTTAGAGCAACTTTCTTCTAGTTGTTTGCAAAGAAGCGAACTGGACCAACGTGCTCTAATGCAACGCTTTGGCCAACGTTAAAATTAAATGGCCCCGGGATTCTTACCTGGAGATGTTGATCAGCAATATCGATTGCAACCATTGCATCATGGCCGTAGTAATCGATTTTGGTAATTAGCCCGTTTATGGAGCCAGATGTTACAGATTTGTTTAACTTGATCTCTTCGGGGCGAATAACGATATGCCCAGATGCAACCAACTGCGCAGAAGACTTAATTGGGTTAAGAATGTAGTCAGTTGACCCATCAGATAGTTTAGATGCCTGTAGCACAAGTGCATCACCTGTGCTGATTGCAATTGTTGGAGATATTGGAGATGAATAAACATCTTCGGGTGTTCCGGATTGAACAATCCTTCCATCTCGCATTAGTGCGATTACATCGGCTGATACAAGGCCCTCTTCACGATCATGGGTTACCAAAATCGCTGTTGTGTTCTGAGAGCGCAGCAAAGTGATTACATCTGTTCGAAGCTCTGTTCTAAGTTCTGCATCTAACGCTGAAAATGGTTCATCAAGTAAAACAATGGAAGGCTTAATTGCAAGGGCTCGGGCTAAGGCAACGCGAGTCTGTTGGCCACCAGAGAGTTGATGTGGCATTCGTTTTCCAAAGCCTTCCATACCGGTTAGAGCTAACATCTCTTTAGTTGTTTGGCGGATCTGATCTTTAGTAAAGACAGCAGGATCTATTCCAAAAGAGATGTTGTCGGCAATGTTTAAGTGTGGAAACAAAGCACCCTCTTGTGGAACATAGCCAATTTTGCGCTTATGTGGTGGCAAGTGAACGGAAGAAAAAGAGACTAACTGTTTTCCAAAGCGAATCTGGCCCTCACTCGGGCGAATCAAACCGGCAATTGAGCGAAGCAAAGTTGTTTTGCCACAACCAGAAGGGCCGAGCAAAGCTGCAATCTGACCAGGTGCAAGAGAGAGTGAAAGATCATCTAAAACAACTTTGCCACTTAGTGAAACCCTCAGGTTGGAGACTTCAAGTGCGTTCACTTTTGCCCCCCTGTAATTTCTAGTTCATAAGAATGAGTATCTTTATCTGGCCTGCTAATTAAAAACGTTGGAATCGCTGCTACAAGAACCAAGATTAATGCATAAGGTGCAGCCTCGTTAAATCGATTAATGGAACCAAATGACCAGATTTGTGTTGCTAAAGTCTCAAAGCCTGTTGGACGAAGCATCAACGTTGCAGGAAGCTCCTTCATTGCAGTTAGAAATACCAAGATGGTTCCAATGCCAATGCCCGGGGCAGCAATGGGTGCGATCACTTTTTTAACTACAGCCCACTGATTCATTCCAAGAGTTGCCGCTACATCTTTTACGCTATTTGGTACGCGGGCAAGGGAAGAGCTCATGCTGGTAACAGATTTGGCGAGAAACAAAATTGCATAGGCAAATGCCAATAAAAATGTTGTCTGATAAAGCGGCCCAAGTTTTGAACCAATCGAAACCAGCGCAAGACCAACCACAACACCCGGCAGAGCATGTGCGATTACAACTATTTTATTTGTCACAGTAGCAAAGCGTGATGAACCGCCAGATAGTAGAAGACCTAAGGGCGCAGAAAGAACTAGTGCGATTATCGCGCCAAAGGCTGCAACAGTGACCGTTGAAATCGTTGCGCTGGCAAGTAAGGCCCAATCAATTGGCACTGGATTAGAAAAAAAGCGAGTGAGTAGAACATAAAAGGGGAGTATTACGGCAACTGTTGCAAAGGCAGTGATAACGGCAACCGTTGCAAAACGTAGGTATCCCTTTTGTATCGGTGTTGTTTTTACTGAAAGAGACTTAATCAGTTGTGACTGAGTTGATTTACCTTTAATTGATTCATCGGCTAAAACAAAGAGAATTGAAAATGCAATCAATACAAATGAGATCACAGCTGCTGCGCTTCGATCATACGAGGCGCGATACATGTTTTGAATCGAAACTGTCAGAGTTTCAACGTTTAGAAGTGATACAGCTCCAAAATCACTCATTGTGTAGAGACCAGCCAGTAGCGCACCGGCGCTAACGTGGCCTCGAATTTGAGGAAATACAACTCTAGAAAATGTCTGGCGTGGATTAAGTCCAAGTGATCTTGCAACCTCTATCTGGGAGCCATCAATACTACGTAGCCCTGCAAGTGTTGCCAAAATAATGTATGGAATCGTCGAGATAGAAAGAATAAATACGGCGGCTGCAAAGCCAGAAAAAGACGGAACAAGTGCTACCCATGTGTAGGTAAATACATATGAAGGAATGGCAAGGGGAAGTACGGCTGGAATAACTAAAAGCCTACGAAATGGAACCTGAACAAAGTGAAGACCACTTGCAATTGCAACACCTAGAACAAGGTTGATTACAACCACGCAGATCACAAGTGAGGCAGTGGTAGCCAGAACTTCTAAGGTTTTTTGGCGAAAAAGTAACTGCATTATTTCATCGATAGGTTTATCACTTGCTCGAACCAAGAGATAAACAAATGGAATCATAGAAATAGCTGCAACTGCCCCTACTGCCGTAAGCAGTGCAATCCGCCATCGACTGCGCGATTGCTCGCCAGTAGAGGGTTGTTCCTGAAAAGGAGCGGGCAGGGTTGTCAACATTTTGCTACAACAGACCTACTTGGATGAGAAGATCTTGTGTGGCTTTAATGTTGCTAAGGGTTTTTAAATCAATTGATGGAGCACCAATTTTGTCTAGCGCAGGCAGCTCAGTTGGTGGCATAGCACCATCTAGAAGTGAGTATTCATGCGTATCGCTTACAAACTTTTGCTGAGCAGCATCAGAGGTTAAGTAGTTGATTAAATCCTGCGCCGCTTTTTGCTTTGAACTAGTTTGTAAGATTCCGGCACCTGAAACGTTGATTAAATTGCCAAGATCACCCGGGGCGAAGTAACCAATTTTTGCATTAATTGCACGGCCCAAAGACTCTGAAACTTCCCAAACATAATAATGATTTACAAGTCCCATGGAGATCTCACCCTTATCGATTGCCTCAACAATGGCAGAGTTTTTTAGGTATATCTTCACGCCATTTGTCTGCAAACCTTCTAGCCAGGTTTTGGCAAAAGCCGTTCCTTTGTTCTCAATCAACGCTGTTAGGAATGCTTGAAAAGATGCGTTTGTGGGTGCGATTCCAATCTGATTTTTATAGATTGGCTTGGTTAACTCTGTAATCGAAGTGGGCAAAGTTTTTACTCGATCAGGTGCGTAGGCAAATACGCGAGCGCGACCTGTAATTCCAACCCATTCTCTGTTGGCTGCAACGTATGCCGCAGGAATATCTGCTGCAACATCGCTAGGTAGTTGAGTGAACAACCCAGCTAGTGCGATAGCACCAAGTGATCCAGCATCTTGTGAGAGAAATAGATCTGCAGGGGAGTTGCTACCTTCTTCAAGAATTTGCGCAGAAAGTTCGGCCGAGTCACCGTAGCGAACGTTGAGCTTGATGCCAGTTGCCGCCTGCCAATCTGCAAAAAACGGTGCAATGAACTCTTCAGAGCGACCCGAGTAAACAGTTAACTCTGTGACATCTGTTGCCTGCTCATTAGTAGATGTCGAACAGCCAGCAACTAGGCCGAGCATCATTAGGGCTGCAGATATGGAGGCTAACTTCTTAAAATGAGACACAAGGTTCACTTTCTGTTCGGATCTTGCAAAGGCCCATGGGGGCATCGCCTTAGGTTCCTGACTCTACCCGTGATGGGGGTATTTACGCAACATGAATGTTGCGTAATTCATCTATGCGGGGCTCAGTATTTACACAGTACTTTTGTGACAAGTTTCTTCGGTGCTGCACTTAAATCAGTGCAGTTCCAATAGCTCTGTTCATATGGGCCTTGGTTAGAATGTTTTGGTGTTGATCAAAACAGCCAGTGCTTTGCTTGCTCGCAAAGGTAATGCTCCTAGGCGAGTGCGGATCTGGGTTATCCAGGCTGTTGCAATGGCGCTCGCAATCTCTTTGGTGCCTTCTGTCTCTGTTGCTGCGCCATCGGTTGCAAGCGTTCAGCGAGAAGTAGACCGCCTGAGAACTCTGGCCGCCGAGAAATATGAATCAGCTAATGAGGCAAATATCCGAATAAGAGCACTGGAAAAAGAGATGCAGGTTCTCCAGGGCCGCGAAGTTGTGCTTCGTAAAGATTTGGATGCAGCAAGTTCTGTCATTGAAAAGATCGCCCGCGAGAACTACATGTCCGGAGGTCTTGGACAATCTTTGGGTCTAGTTTTCTCGACCGATCCCTCTCAGTATTTAGCTGATGCATCTACTTTGAATTATGTATCTACTAACTATGCACGTCAGTTGCGTCAGTTCTCAACCAGTAAGCAGCGGGTTGATGCATCTCAGTCTGTTGTATCCGACAAGACAGCTTTGTTGATTCGCGAAAGAGCGATTTTGAATAAAGAGATTGCAAAAGCTAAGTCATCTTTGGAATCAGCAGAAAAACTCTTGAACACATTAAAGAAAGAAGATCGTGAACGCCTTGCAAAAGAGGAGAACGAGCGTGAAGGCAGAATTTTTGATGCTTCGAAGAAGTATGCATCAAGTTATGTTGGAGATAATACTCGCGGTTCAAAAGCGCTTAAGTATGCATTAGCTCAAATTGGCGATATCTATGTGTGGGCGGCAGCTGGGCCAACTAGATGGGACTGTTCTGGTTTAACAATGCGGGCTTTTCAAAATGCAGGGGTTTCTTTGCCTCACTCATCTCGCGCACAGATTCGATATGGAAAGAACATCTCTTTTACTTCAGTAAAACCTGGCGACTTAGTATTTTTTGGAAGTCCTATTAGTCACGTTGCTATCTATATGGGCGGTGGAAAAATGGTTCATGCGCCAAGGCCTGGCAAACGTGTTGAAGTTACAGAGTTTCCAAGAAGCTTTGGAAGTAAGCGATTTGCAGGCGCAAAACGAATTTAACTGCTGTAGTTAGATAGCGCCTTTATCAAGTCCATCTAAAACCTGCTGCGCCCTAACTCCTAACTCTTCCAAATCCGAAAGTCTTTTTAAGCCATTAACCTGCTGGCTCATGCGGTGGTTTTCAACAAATGTTTCTTTATGGCGATCAAGAAAGTCCCAATACAATGTTGTAAATGGACAGGCAGTATCGCCCACCCGCAGTTTTGGATCATAAACACAGCTCTTGCAATAACTGCCCATTCGAGAGATATAGGCACCACCTGCTGCATATGGCTTACTCATCATGGCCCCGCCGTCTGCATGTAAACCCATTCCAATGACGTTAGGAACCATCACCCATTCGCTGGCATCGATAAATACCTCTCGCATCCAATCCAAAAACGCCTGCGGGTTTGTCCCTGTTATTAAAGCCAAGTTACTCAAAACCATTAACCGTGGAATGTGATGGACCCAGGCCCGCTTTTCAATGTCAGAGACAATGGTTTTTACACAGTTCATATCTGTTTTACTTGAATCACTAAACAATGGCAGCAACGGGCGGTTAGCACCCAGTTGATTGTTCTCTCGATACTCTGGGCCCAGGTACCAATACATTCCATTGACATATTCACGCCAACCAATTATTTGGCGGATGAAGCCTTCTGCAGATGCAATTGGTATGTCGCCGGTTTTAAATGCAGCGACAGCGATATCTACAACTTCTTGGGCATGTAGCAGACCATTATTTAAATATGGCGATAAGAGTGAATGATGCAGCGCCCAGTTATCTGCCGCCATTGCATCTTCATAGGGTCCAAACTGGGCAAAGTGATTGTCAATGAAGTTTTTTAGTTGAGCTAGCGCGCCTTTACGAGTTGTTGCCCATGTTGAATCTGGGGTGTAACCAATTTCTGCGGCGACATCCTTATCAATTTGATCTCGCGAGTGTTCTAAATATGGGGGCCAGGTGTAGTTCTTTGGGGGAGGCAATCTGTTTTCTTTATCAAAATTCCATGCACCTCCGGCCGGTTTACCTTTTTCCATCAAGACATTAAGTCGCGTTCTTTGAAGGCGATAGAAATTTTCCATTAAGTAACTCTTTTGGCCATCTGCCCATTGTGCAAAGAGGGGACGTGGTGTTAAGAAAAAGTCATTTGGCGCAAATTCCACACCGAACTCTTTTAATGCAGCAAACTGGCGGAAAGAGGATGGTTCGGCGCAAATAATTGGCAAATTAGGAAACTCTTTTTTTACGCTCCGCAAACCAATCACCGTTGTCGCCGCTTTCACATAACGAACGGTGTAACCCAGGGTTTCAAGGTGTTGTGCAAAGTGGCGGGCCGAAGAGATCAAAAAATGCAGGCGTTGCCCATGCCACTTTCTACCCGTTGTCATTCTTTGACTTTCAACAAAAACGATTACATCTTGGGCAGGATCACTTCCTTTAAGTGCGCCATAGTTTTCATTGAGATGATCGAAGGCGACATAGATAAGCCGTTTCATTTCTTAACTTTACTGCCGATCCAATTAATTGTGAGGTGAGATGGGGTAGAGACCGCCTTGGTGAGATCTGCTGTGGGAAATCAGCCAACTTATGGCCACATGTTGCAGGAGCTAGATATTGCATTTACCCTTGCATGTATACATTTGTTCTTACACGGTGAAATCTAGGGAATCAAATTAAGGCGGTCGAGATGAAGTACAAATCAGTCAAGGGTCTGCTTAAGGGCGATGAGTCGTTGATTCCTGTAACTTTCATAGACAAGCTCGAAGATGTTTTGCACGGCTTTCTTGGAATAATTCTTTTCATAATCTCAGTACTTGCTGCCGGTTATAGCTTAGTTCGCTTAATTGAAACCCGACCATTTTTCCCTCTTGGTATGATTCAGGCGATCAATGACATTTTATTCGTCGTGATTATTTTAGAGATCATGCGCACAGTAATTGTTAGATTTACTGATGGAATATTCCAGCTAGATAGTTTCTTGATTATCGGAGTTATAGCAGCAGTACGACATATTCTTACTGTGGGTGCTTCGTTGACTTTGGAAAAAGAAAAGACAACAGAGTATTTCAATCGCGCTCTGACTGAAATGGGAGTCAATACTGGAATTGTCTTAGCGTTGGTATTTGCCTTGTTCTTATCTCGCGCAGCTCGCAAAGCAAGTCCACGCAATAACTCTTAATGCCACAAGATAATCCCATCGTTGTTCTATACGACGGTCAATGTCAGTTCTGCCAGGCAAGTATTAATTGGATTGAACAGAAGTTAGTTGTGGATGCAAAGCCTTTTCAGCAGGCAGAACTAGCCAGCTATGGTTTAACTCTTGAACAATGTTCACAATCTGTGCATGTGATCATCAGTGGAAAAGTATTAGTTGGTGCAGCAGCAATCGCGTTTTTATTAAAGGCGCGGGGAAACCGAAACTTTTCTCTTTTGATTACAGCCTCCGGCGCTTTTGGCCGTTGGGGCTATCGTTGGATTGCGACGCATCGAAATTCTTTACTTGTTAACTTCGCTCATCGTTTGCTCAAACAATCAAATTTGCGGCATAAGAAGAAGCCAAAGAGTTAAATCTGCACATGCGAGCAAAGATAAAAAATGGCTTTCCGCCTAAAGTTTGTCTGCGTTGTGGCTTGGAGTTTGAGTGGCGCAAAAAATGGGCAAGAGATTGGGAAAATGTTAAGTATTGTTCGGAGCGATGCAAGGCAGGTAAATAAAGATTGTGCCGAATCACTAATTAAATATTGACTACATCTCCGTGGGTAAATTTGTGTGCGTGATCGCCTTCTCCTCGTAAATGGTGAACATGACCTTCTCCGTGAACACGCCAATTTTTGTTTTCAAAACTAACATCTGGATCACTACTCAACCCTGTTACTAAGGCAGTTGATTCATCGATTCCGATAACGGATGTTCCAACGGGGGCAGTTAATAACTTACGAGCTGCAGCATCTGGAATCCACCCAAAGAACTTGTTGTAATGGGGGATAGTGCGGATCTCACCAATTATTCCAAAGCCATCGGTTCCATCTTCTTTTGGTCTAAAGAAATTAGGAACATGCTTACCCATCGCCATAGCCCCTGCGCTACAACCTGCAAGAGAGCTTCCAGATTTCCAGGCAGTTTCAATGGCTAACCACACAGGGGTATCGATCAAAGTGGTTGCAAGATATCCAGGATCTCCGCCGGATAGATAGATAAGTCCTGCATCTTTTATCTGTTGGGCAAAGCCTTCATTCATGGCATCTTCTCGGGCATAGATTGGTAAAAATATTTGCCGTGTATTTAAACGTTCGGCTTGCTGTGCGCCTAGTGTTTTCCAAAAATCGAGTCGATCTAAACTCTCTTGACCAGCAGCTGTTGGTATCTGGATAAATGTATTGTTCTTACCGCGTTGAATTGCATTGTTTAAAAGTGATTGCTCCAGGCTTTGCATTATGGGTAGGTATTCACCGGAACCTACAAGTGCCAGCGCCCCATTCATAAGTACAAGGTTATCTCGCCTGGGATGAATTGGAAGGGGCCGTATAAGCGCTATGAAAAAGATTAAGGGTCTCTCTTTAAACTTTAGACCAAAAAGATATCAGGTAATCTTTCTGAAGCCAGAAGGGCATTTTGGATTTTTGCCCTTGATTATTTGGGTCTTTTTCCCTTTTTTACACGTGATAGATTTTTTTGCAGATGTGACAGGTTTCTTAGTCCCCACCTTTTTTTCGGCCAATTTAGTTCCAGCTTTTGGAGTTTGAACTCCTGATTCAATTTTTTCCTGAATCTGCCCAAGTATTGTCCCGCTAGAAACTGAGGAATTTGGTTGACTACCAGAATTTGAAGGAACAAGAGGAATCGAACAGTAGGGAGGTGGAACAGTAAATGATGCACAGAGTGTTGGTGGCATTAATGGCGTAGTGGTTGATGGAACATAAACATTTGAGTTTTCATTCCCAATTCCATTTTGCTGCGCTGCATACCAAGCAGATTGGTGAGCTGAATTATCTTGTTCCATCCAAGTGATGTTCTCTTGTCCGCAAACAACGCCAATGTATCCCCTTGAATAAGGCATTCCATCAAATGGTGTTCCAAAATCATGACACGTTTGTCCTGATGGATTTTCAGATCCACCATTTCCTTGGGAAGCAGCCCACTCATTAAAGTAATCAGAAATGAGTTGATCCATCCAAGTTATGCTCTCTTGTCCACAGACAAGGCCGATATATCCCAGCGTTTCAACCTGGCCACCATAAGGAGTTCCATAATCGAAACAAGGTTCATTGGAGGAATTGCCACTGTCACCTGAATTTTGTTGTGCGGCTTCCCAAAGGGCTGGATATTCAGCGATTGCTTGGTCCATCGCATTTAGATTTTGTTGCCCGCATAAGATTCCGACATACCCCATTGAATATGGAGTACCTTCATAAGGAGTTCCATAATCGTGACAAGGTTCATTTGCGGTAGCAGCGGTGGGTAATGTTAATGAGCAAATAAGGCTCATTAACATTAGAACTCGAAACATCCCGGTGCGATTTTTCACGGTACAAGGGTAAATGCCCAAGTCTTTTTCTTCTACCTAGAATGTCTATAGGACGTGTAAAGTAACCTCATGATTCACCCCTGCCGGTCTTTAATAGCTGATCAGATGAAGTGACGCTGGGTTTTTTCCATGAGATCTAAACGAAACACTCTTGGTTTATTGGCGTTGATTTCTTCACTCAGCCTTTTATGCCTCTCACCTGCCAACGCTGCAAATCCTGATGATGGATATCCGCAGGGCACTGCAGCACCGGGTCGTACTTGTCCGAATTCTGAGGTTGGCTTTAAAGCAGTGAGTGAACATAGCGGCAAAACTTTAGTATGCACACTCATTAATGGTGTGAAAAAGTGGTGGATAAAAGGAGTGGCATTACCAACCTCATCGCAGAATCCAACAACACCAAAGGAAACAAGCAAGGCCGCTGCCCCTGAAATTAAATACACCCCAAAATATAAGCTGCCAAAACAGTCTCTTGCAAAAATGAAAGTCTACGAAAACGTTACCTACGCAACTCAATCACCAACCCAACACCTTGATATCTATCTGCCCAAAGGCGTTACAGAACCTCCTCTAATTGTTTGGACACATGGTGGAGGGTTTGTTTTCGGTGATGAAGATTTCATGAAGTATGACGAGAGCGCCAAATTGCTTGAAGTTTTTATCAATAATGGAATTGCAGTAGCCTCAGTAAATTACCGATTAGCGCAGGAAGCCATTTTTCCTGCAGCAGGAGCAGACACAAAAACTGCTATTCGTTTTTTGCGAGCTAATGCTGGTAAATATGGTTATGACCCAAAGAAATTTGCAACCGGCGGAGATTCTGCGGGTTCATATCTTGCATTGATGGCAGCTATAACAGGTGATCAAGCATCGCCATTTGATAATCCAAAAGACCCCAATCTAAAGACATCAGCCTCTGTTTCTGTAGTAATTGATTTATATGGAAATTCAGACTTTTTTGAAATGACTTCAAATAATGCCAAGTATCCATGTGATCAAAGCAAAAATCCATTCCCAGTTGCTAACGGAAATACCCACCCTTGGTTTGGTAATACAACTAATCCAAAAGTTCAAGCCACTATGAAATCAGGTGGTCTGTACCCATATATAAAGACATCGAAAACATTGCCTGTCTTTTATATTTTCCATGGATCAGATGACTGCTCCGTAAGCCCGTATGACTCAAAGAATTTGGATAAGGCAGTGAAAGCAGTTAATGGAAAAAGTACGTTAACGATTGTGCCAGGTGCGATTCATGGTGGAGCAGGTGTTTGGAAAGCAGCAATGAATGCAGTGCCTGCTATTAAGAAAACATTAGTTGCAGTTAAGAACTAGCCAACTAATAAGTGGGTTGCGAGAAAATCGAACCCTCGGGATTGTCCGATTAATGTGAAAAATCAAGATCCTGACCGCTACCCTTTTGGAGTGCGAATTAGGGGAAGTCTTGCCAAGGGATTACTGATTTCCCTTGCAGTCTCTCTGATCCCTATGGCCGC
>CAIUSQ010000078.1 GCA_903901905.1 uncultured Actinomycetes bacterium | reverse complement strand
TAAAGCTCCCTTTTTTGCGATGAAGGGAGGTACGGCGATCAATCTGTTTGTGCAAGATATGCCGCGCTTATCTGTCGATATTGATGTGGTCTATTGTGACCATACAGTGGATAGGGAAGAGGCGTTGCGGCAGATTTCGCACGAGTTAAACCGGATTAGCGCTGAGGTTTTGGCTATGGGGTTTGAAGCGGATTTTAGAAAAACTAAAGGTGAAGACGAGGTAAAGATTATCGTTTCGAATCTAGAAACTCAGGTAAAGATTGAGGTGAATTTTGTGTTTCGGGGTACTGTACTTCCTGTGCAGATGCTTTCTTTATCGAAGAGTTCTCAAGAGCTTTTTTCTAAAAATATTGATATCCCATCTTTAGCTGTGTCAGAGCTTTATGGGAGCAAGCTGGTAGCGGCTCTTGATAGGCAGCATCCGAGAGATTTATTCGACGTGATGAAAATGTATGATACGCATGGGTTGACGTCGGAGATTATTAATTGCTTTGTTATCTATTTGGCTGGGCACAATCGGCCAGTACATGAGGTGCTTTTCGCTAATCGGCAACCGATAGCTGAGATCTTTCGTAATGAATTTTCCGGAATGACGTATGAGGAAGTTTCTGTTGAAGAGCTAAAAGCTGTTCGATCAACATTGATGGAAGAACTTCCTAAGGCTTTGACGGAAGAGCATAAAGATTTTTTGCTGTCGCTAGTACAAGGGACACCAGATTGGGGGAGGTTGCCCTATGATCACTTAAGCGATCTTCCGGCGTTGAAATGGAAATTACAAAATTTGGAAAAACTGAAGACGAAAGATCTAAATAGATTTAACTTTCAATATGCTGAATTAGTACGACTTTTTGGGTAATGTGATTATTGGTGAAAAAATTGTGAGATGTCTGCTAACCTAGGTAAAATTTTATTACGGTTTGATTGAGCTTAGATTCAAACCCTCCCCATCAACATCGCCTCCGCGCGCTCACTCATCAAGCACACGACTTTGTACTGAGCTCTGGTGAATCCTACAAAGAGCTTGCGTAGTTCTCTCTTGCAGTTCTTCAAAATCCACCTCACACAGTACGACTACTGGAGCTAACTGGCCTTGGGTGAGTAGATCGTTTGCGCAATTAACGATGGCGCTCTCGGTATCGGATGGGGTGGGTATGAGGCCCATCTATTACTATAATGTCGGTACTTATTGACTTTTTTCGACTTTTTAGTAATATCTACCCATGGAATCCGCCCCTAAATGCCCCGCACTAGAGCTGGCTCTCAGCCAAAGGATCGTCCGTGCGCGATCACTTGCCAAGGTTGGCGTGTCAGGTGCGACCCTTCAGCAAATTCTCCGAAAGGGTGAGCTAGTTCGAATAGGCAGGGGACTCTACGCATCGCCTGATCGAACCGTGACTGAACTTGACCATCTCGCGCAAATCGCAATTAAACACCCTGGGGTGGTGTTTTGTTTGCTCACAGCACTTCAGGTTCACGGCCTGACAACGCAATCCCCAAGCGAAGTTTGGGTGGCGATTTCATCAAAGGCTAGAGCTCCCAAACATGACTTTCCTCACCTTCGAATAGTGAGGATGTCAGACCCGGGCGATGGCATAACGCAGGTTGCCGTTGATGGTGTCGTGCATATTCCGGTGACGTCAATCGCAAAAACGATTGTCGACTGCTTCAAATTCAGAAATAAAATCGGGCTCGACATTGCACTCGAAGCGCTTAGAGATGCATGGAAACAAAAGAGAGTCACGATGGATGAACTTTGGGAATCTGCCGAGATATGTCGTATGACTAATGTGATGCGTCCCTATCTGGAAAGTCTTGTGTGACTGAAAAAAACACTGCTGCTTCTGTCCGTGCCCGGTTACTCAACAAGGCTAAACGGGATGCTTTGGATTTCCAGTTTGTGCTCACCAAATACGCGTTAGAGCGACTTTTGTATCGGCTTAGCATTTCGCCTCAGAAAGATCACTTTCTACTAAAAGGCGCATTGCTATTTGACCTGTGGTACGACGTACCTCTCAGGCCTACGCGCGATATCGATCTTCTGGGGTTTGGAATCGCTGAAATCCCTTATCTCATCGATTGTTTTGAGAGTATTTGTACGATGGAAGTCGATGACGGAATTATCTTCGACGACAAATCTATAAAGGCTTCGGAGATCCGTAAAGATGCGAATTATTCTGGGATCCGCCTAACCCTCACCGGGCTAGTAGATGGGGCAAGATGCCCAGTTCAAATTGACATTGGTTACGGAGATCCTGTTACACCGGCGCCAGAGTCCGCTGTTTATCCAAAGATGTTTGAGGACATGGCAGCACCCCAGTTACGCGTCTACCCTACGTACACAGTGATCGCTGAGAAGCTTGAAGCAATAATCTCGCTGGGTATGGCTAATAGCCGCATGAAAGATTACTTCGATCTCTGGGTTATCTTGCGCAACACAAAGCACGACCCGAAGATTCTGACTGCGGCCTTATCAGCCACGACAAATAGTAGGGGTACAACAATACCTCAAGCTATACCGATTGGACTCACAGAGCGATTCGGAACAGATCAGCAAAAGGTAGCTCAGTGGAATGCTTTCGTGAATCTAAATAAATTGACCGCAGAGTCTTTATCTGAGACGGTGAAATTTCTCTGCAGCACGCTCGGTTTTTTATTTGAGGCAGTCAAGGACTAAAACTGTCTTGGTATAAAAAATTATCAAACTGAGCGAAATGTCTGCGGTTATTGAATCGTGACTCATCACTTGTAGTTATTGTGGGAAATAAATCCTTTTTTAATATTTCAAATTTTATTGATGCAGTTAGTAATGCATTGAGAATTCAAGGCGCCTGAATTAAAGTGATGGCAGGTATTTATTAAAGGTTGTGCTATGACAATTTCATCATCAGAAAAGCCGCGTAAT
>CAIUSQ010000077.1 GCA_903901905.1 uncultured Actinomycetes bacterium | reverse complement strand
GATGAAAGACACCATCAGATGAAGCAGGAGGTTAAAAATGGGTTCAATAATCCTTACCGGAATATCACTTGGAAAACATCAATTCTCACTTACCTATCCCCAAGTTGAAGGGGTGGTGATTTGTATGGCGCATTGCAAATGCGGATATGAGGTTGAAATCATTAACTTTAGAAATTACGGCGGTACTAAAGATCTACAAATGAAGTGGGAGAAACATATTGGAACTTGGAAGGGGTGGGTTTCTTCACCTAGTAATTAAGCGGAACTTTCCCGAACTAAATGTGAGTACGAACATTGGCCCTACTTTAACCAAGTCTTAATACGCTGAATACAACCGTCAATTTCGTCTCTAATCTGGTAAACCCAAAAACGTTGAACGTCCCATCCGAGTTCAATAAGTCTTTGGCTACGCAACATATCGCGCCGTACATTTTCACCAGACCAGTGGCGGTGGTATAGCTCACCATCAACTTCAATATCCAATTTTCTATCGCCATCGATTAATGCAAGATCTAAGCGATATTGGTCTACTGAAAGCTGAGGGGTGGTTTTTATCCCTGCCTTATAAAGAGCTTCGTAGAACTTGACTTCAAAGTCTGAAACAAAATTATCTCTGCGCTCAGTTGGAAACTTTGGGCCATAATCCTTATTCACTTCAGTTGATTTCTTTTCAGAGGCTTTGCCGATTTGGTCAACATATTTTACAAAAGCTTGAATATGTGGAACTTTATTTAGCTCTTTTGCATCGCTATTGCCAACAACTATCAAGGCAGCACGAGCACGCGTAACTGCGACATTAAATAGATTGGCCTGACCAGAGACGAACTTAATTGCTGAATCTGGCGCCCCACTCTGCAAGGCTGGTGACATGATGATTACATCGCGTTCATCGCCCTGAAAACTATGTGCTGTGGCAACCAGACTGTCAGCGGACCTCAAAAACGCGGTTAGGTCATCTCGTTGTGCCAGCAGATCGCTAATCAATCTTGCTTGAGGTGCAAATGGTGTTACAACTCCGATACTTCCTTTGTATCCCTGGTTAGCTAATCTTTCTATTTCTTCAACAACCTTCTTTGCTTCCTGTGCACAAGTTACGCTTCCTTGAGATGGCCTAATTGAAGTTCCCTTAACTTCTACCCATCTAATTGCAGCACCTTTATTATTTGGCTTGACTAAGTTTTCATGTTTCGTGGCAACTCGAAGTTGGCCGTCATAAAATTGTTTATTTGAGTACTCAATAATCTGGGAATCTGATCTGTGATGGTCTCTTAGCGTGATCATCGAATCTTCATCTCGGATTGCAGCCGCCAGATCAAATAAAGATTGCGAAGAATACGCCCATTCAAGGGACTCAATGAGTTGATTTTGATCTAGCAACATTCGATCCGTCGACGTATCAATATTCGCCACGTGCCTCAACTGAAGTGGATCCCCAATAATTACTGCTCTCTTGGCCCTCATTAAAAGTGGTAAAGCTGAAGCGATATCACATTGACTCGCTTCATCGATTACGACAAGATCAAAAAATCCAGGACTAAATGGAACTCTGTTCCTGATAGATAATGATGTTACCGCCCAGCAAGGTAAGAATTTACTAACTGTTGGGAATAATCTTTGTTGCTCGGATTTAAGTGAAGCCGTCGATTTGCCGTCTGTGGCTCTCGCTAACATAGTCACCGTGGATTGAAATTTAGTTAGTTCTCTTCTGTCATTTTGCGTGAGACGCTCAGGAATAGTTCTCAACCACGCCTGCCATAACTTCATACTTTTTATTGCTGTTTGCTCCTGCAAAGTAGTCACTTTATGTGCGTGAGAGCCTAAATCCTCTGAGGTTGAAAGTTGATCCAATTTAGATTTGTACTTTGGAATCTGCTCTATTCCAAGAACAATTGACTCAATACTCGATGCCAAGACTTTCCATTCCTCGATATCCCCAGTTGGTGCAGGAACTTGATACTTAAATTGTGAAAAGTGGCTCTCCACCGAAGACGCAGCTTTTGCGAGTAACTCAAGTCGAGATTTTCTGCCTATTCCTGGAAATAAATTTGCAAAAAAACCTTGGTTACCTGGAGTATTCTTCTTTACAGCAAAACTTAGCTCAGATGCAGTAAGCCGCATCCTTGTAATGTCAAGATTTTCTATTGCAGTTGAAATATCTTCACCCACTTTCTCGCGAATAGGTTCTAGCCGCGCCTCCAGATCATCCACTTCGTTTCGTAGCGCAAGAAGAGAATCAATTTCCCTCCGCTCGGATCCAAGAGCTAAGGAAAGATCTGTGTAATCCTTCTGAGCTCGGTCATAAGCCTGGATATCCTCGGGTTCAGTCTTCATAGAGACTATTCGTGTTAAGTAATCGGAAAGACGT
>CAIUSQ010000076.1 GCA_903901905.1 uncultured Actinomycetes bacterium | reverse complement strand
CCAGATAACTGGTTAAAGAATGAAAAACATGTTCCCTTTCCACTTAGAGGCGATGCAGCAGAACTACCATCATTTACATTTGATGGAATCGAAAAAAATAGTGATGCAGCAAAAGCGATCAAAGCCTTTGGCACCCTATGTGTAGATCAAATCAAGATGCGTGAAGAAATGCGCCTTGCATATGTTGCAGTAACTCGTGCACGGACTCATCTCATGTGCACAGCATCTTGGTGGCGCGATGGAACGCGATCTGTTGCACCCAGCATAATTTTTAACATAATCGCTGCCTCTGCTAACAGCAACGGTGGCATTCTTATCAGCGATGTAATAGCTCCTGAAGAAGGTAGTGAAAATCCAACTCTTGAAAATCCACTAAATGCCCAATGGCCCCGTGACTATTTGGGAGATAAACGTGCTCAATTCGAAGAGGTTAATTCACTAATTGATTCAGCAAATGAGCACTCTTTAACTTTGGATAAAGATGAGGTGATCAATTCATGGATTTTAGATGCCCAATCATTGATCACAGAGCAAAAGTTGGGAAAGAAAGATGTAATTGAAGTTGTTCTTCCGACTCGGCTTTCTACCTCTACTTTGGTTGCACTCCATGAAGACCCGCAAGCATTAGCTTTAAACATTCGCCGACCTATGCCGCGAGGTCAAGATCAGTATTCACGTAGAGGAACTGCTTTTCACTTATGGGTTGAACGAGAGTTCACAGATGCTGCAACATTATTTGGTGAAGAGTATTTAGATTATTTAGATCCACTTGAAGAGGACTCAACATTAGAAAACCTCAAGGCATCATGGCTAAAGAGTGGTTTTGCCAAACGAGCTCCCGTTCGCGTTGAAGTTCCATTTGAAACAACAATTGCCGGAGTTCTCATTCGTGGACGCATAGATGCTATTTATTCTGATGGAGATGGTTTCCAAGTGGTCGATTGGAAGACAGGCTCAAAGAAATTGGGTGAATCTGCGCGGGTTCAACTGGCCATGTATCGCTTAGCGTGGGCAAAACTATCTGGATGCGATCTTTCAAAGATAAGTGCTGCATTTCACTACGTTCCAACTGGAGTTACAGATCAGCCAGTAGATTTGTTAAACGAGAATGATTTAGTTCAACTCATTTCTACAATTCAGGTTCAAAACAAATAATCTAGTTAACTACTTGATCCTGACTCGGATGGGTAAGTGATCACTAATTCCTGTAACCACCGTATCTAACGCTTCAAACTGATCAGCTTTCAATGTGTCACTTAAAATGTAGTCAAACTGAATCTTTGCACCCCAGGAGGGATAAGTATTTTGCGTCACCAGTGATTTCCATTGTGAGGCTACAACTGGAATATCTTTTGGAAGATTGAGATCTCCAATTATTAATACTTGAGTTCCATATTTTTTGCTTAACTCTTTGGCCCAACGTTTAATTTTTCGAAGTTGTAATATGTTGAGGAAAGGCACAAAAGAAAGATGAGTGTTAATAATCGTCCACCCATTTTCAAGAGAAGCTGCAAGTGCAACGCGTGGTTCATCTGCTACATAAATTGGTTTTACACTCTGTTTTCCATTTTTACCTTCAGCCGGAATTATCAATGGCATTCCAATTACTGAACGTCCTAAATCAATACGGTCCCAATGCTTAACAGGAATCTTTGAAGCAATCCCTATGCCATAACCACCAACTAACTCTGCACCATCATCGGTGTGAGAATTTTTGTCAGTAACAATCTGCAAATCCGTCCTTCCGAGTGCACGCCATTTAAAACCCGGTGTTCCAATAATGCTTGGTGCAAAAGCCCAGTCGTTGGCTCTCATTGCTTCGGCAAGTAATCGAACCTGAGAGATCTTTCCCGATCTCTCTAACTTTTCATCTACTTCTTGCACCCCTATGACATCGGCATTAATTTTTAGCATCGCCTGGCCAGCCTTAACCTGGTCGGCCAAGATGTCATTTGTAGGGGGAATAGCCATTGCATGGAGCAGATTCCATGAGGTTACGAGCACGGCCTAAGGCTAGTAGCGTTAACCCCTATGAGTGAACTCAATCTTTCACCAATTGATCGTGGCAGCGAATTACGCACTGACGCCGCAAAGTTGGAGCAACTCTGGAAAGAGGCTCAGATAATTCACCTTGTTGATTCTAGAGTTAGCGCAACAGATGACGCGTTAACTTTCATCAATGCCGCTGCTGTCGCAGAACTTTTAGAGATCTTTATTGAAGGCGAGCGGTTTTTCCTTGGAACAAACCGTAAGGACAACCAGCCATATTTTGCCTGGCGGACGACCTGGATTAATCAACCGATCGATGACGGTTCAGGCGACTTTGAAAAAGATAAATTTCAAGGTTTTAAAACATTACGTGAAGTTGGGGGCAATTTAGATGCAGAAGACTTAACTCTTGCTATGCATTCAGTTGGGTTAGCAAATTGGCATGAAAACCACACTCACTGTTCTAAGTGCGGCGCACAAACAGTTATCGATTTGGGTGGAAGCGCCCGCGTATGTACCGAAGATTCAACACAACATCATCCCCGCACTGATCCAGCGGTAATTGTTCTTGTCAGAGATGCAGCGGATCGAATTTTGTTAGGCCATCAACCAATTTGGCCAGAGAAACGTTTTTCAACCTTTGCTGGATTTGTCGAGACAGGCGAGTCATTTGAAGAATGTGTCTCCCGAGAAGTATTTGAAGAAGCCGGTGTTCACACATCACAAGTTAAATACATAACTTCTCAGCCTTGGCCATTTCCTGCATCCATCATGATTGCATTCGAAGCATTTGCAGATCGCCCGCAAGATGCCCGCCCAGACGGTCAAGAGATAACTGAAGTTCGTTGGTTAAGCCGTGATGAGATGAAACAAGCAGTTGCAACAGGTGAAATTTTGTTACCACCAGGAATCTCTGTAGCAAGGAGAATGATTGAATCTTGGTATACACGTGAAGATGGTTATTCACGAAACGATTTGCAAGGCGAGCAATCTTGGAGACCGTAGGGAATCTTCGAGCAGAAGAAATTCTTAACGCATTAGATAGCGAACAACGCGCTGTTGCGATTGCCTCTCGCGGACCCGTTTGCGTAATTGCAGGTGCAGGAACTGGAAAAACACGTGCGATCACTCATCGCATCGCATATGCCGCTGCAATTGGAACAATGGATCCACATAAAACACTTGCACTTACTTTTACCGCTCGAGCCGCTGGAGAGATGCGAGCACGACTTCGCTCATTGGGTGTTCCATCAGTTGCTGCACGAACTATCCACGCAGCAGCTTTAAAGCAGTTAACTTTTTTTTGGCCCCAAGTTTTCGGAGGTCGAACACCTGACTTAATCACTACAAAATCAAGCTTTTTGTCCGAGGCTATTAAGCGCGCAGAGCTTCAAAGTGAACTTTCAATAACTTCCCGAGATCTTCTTCGTGATATCGCAACCGAGATTGAGTGGGCAAAAGTCTCACAGATTGCACCTTCAGATTATTTGGCAGAGTCACAAAAGCGCACAATCAAACCTCGAATTAATCCTGAACAGTTAGCAAAGGTCTATACCGCTTATGAAAGTGTTAAACATCAGGAGCGAGCAATTGATTTTGAAGATGTTTTACTTCTGACCACTGCGATGATTGAACAAGAGCGCGAAGTACGAGAGAGAGTTCAAGACCAGTACCGTTTTTTCACCGTTGATGAGTATCAGGATTTCTCACCACTTCAACAACGCTTACTTAATGCCTGGCTAGGCAGTCGCCAAGAACTTTGCGTTGTGGGTGATCCTGCCCAGACAATTTATTCATTCGCAGGTGCAACGCCGGTTTTCCTCAATTCATTTACAAACAGATTTCCTGATGCGCAAGTTATTCGCTTAACAACCGGATATCGTTCTACTCCAGAGATTATCTACACTGCCAATAGCATCTTGCGCAAAGGCGCTATGGGTAATGAGCTAGTTGCAGTAAATGATCACGGATCAAAGCCGACAATGACGGCATATAGCGATGAGTCAGCAGAGATTGCAGGAATTATTCGAGATATTACTGCACTGATTTCAGAAGGTGTTGCCCCACAAGAGATTGCAGTCCTTGCTCGAACAAATAACCAGCTCAATGGTTTAGAAAAAGCTATGAACTCAGCAAAATTGCCAAACCAGGTTCGTAACACGGAGCGTTTTTTTGAGCGTAAAGAAGTTCGAGATTTTCTTCGCTTAGTTCGAAATGCATCTGTTATTCCGACACAAGGAGTTGAGTGGCTAGATGAACTTCGAACACTTGCTCAGCCATTTCTAACAGGTGGGCCAATAGATGGAATTGCCGCTCTCTTGCACCTGGCTCGAGAGTTGGATGCCGACAATTCATTTACTCCAAAGAATTTACGCACATATCTTCGTGAAGTTGAGGATCTAGTTTCTCAAAATAATCCTCCAACAATGCCTGTAACAACCCTTGCAACTTTGCATGCTGCAAAGGGCTTGGAGTGGGAACGTGTATTTCTGATGGGTGCCAGCGAGGGCATATTGCCTTTAGAAAATAACAGCACCACAGGTGATCAAGCATCAATCGATGAGGAAAGACGT
>CAIUSQ010000075.1 GCA_903901905.1 uncultured Actinomycetes bacterium | reverse complement strand
GTGAGGTAAAAATTCGAATTGCCCGCGTTGATTTCACTAGGAGAGAGTACTTCAACGGTACCGTGTACGGGTTATGTCGACATCAGCAAACACCTTGTACGGCTCACCGAGAGCAGAAATCTCGGTAGTTTTGCCTGTTCTCAATGAAGAGAAGTATTTAACTGAATCTGTCAGCGCCATTCTTAATCAAAAATTTGAAGGGCGCCTGGAGATAATTCTTGCTATTGGTCCTTCACAGGATAGAACTATGGAAATTGCACGCAAGTTGCAAAGTGCGGATGCGCGAGTAGTAATTATTGAAAATCCGACAGGACGAACTGCTGCAGGTCTTAATTTAGCAATAACAGCATCTTCATATTCAATAATTGTTCGAGTTGATGGGCACTCAAATATTCCTGCTAACTACTGCCAAATGGCCTATGAGCTATTGAAAGAGACTGGCGCAGTAAATGTTGGTGGAATTATGGATGCAATTGGAAACTCTGTCTTTGAGAAATCGGTAGCCAGGGCAATGAGAAGCCCGCTTGGTGTTGGTGCATCTCGCTTTCATACCGGTGGCACATCTGGCGAGGTTGATACTGTTTATCTTGGGGCATTTAGAAAAGAGGCTTTACGAGCAGTTGGTGGATTTGATGAAAGATTCACGCGAGCTCAAGATTGGGAGTTAAATTTTAGGTTGCGAGAATTGGGTGGTGTAATTTATTTTGATCCTCGCTTGATCGTTACTTATCGTCCACGTTCTACGTTAATCGCTTTAGCGAAACAGTATTTTCAATACGGTCGCTGGCGAAGAGTTGTTTCAAGACGCCACCAAGGAACAATTAACTACAGATACTTAGCCCCACCATTTACTGTCATTGCAACCTTAATTTCATTAATCTCCGGTTGGTTAATCAATCCAGTTCTATTCTTGCCCGCATTGATCTATGGATTATTTATCCTGATTGCATCGATTTTTATTGGGAAGTCTCTGGGAGAAATTCTTTGCCTGCCTGCTGTTCTGCTCACAATGCATATCTCATGGGGAATTGGTTTTCTTTCATCACCGAAGTCGCTTATTCCTGCGGTAACCTTGCATCCGTGAGTACCCCACTTCAGGTTTATGAGCCATTCAAAGCTGGGCTTCCTAAACTAGGTAAGTACTGGAAATCCCTTTGGTCTAGGCGAACGTTTATTGCCGAGCACTCAAAATCAGAGCTTCGTGAACAACACTTTGATACTGCTTTTGGTCAATTTTGGTTAGTAATAAATCCACTCTTACTTTCAGGGGTTTATTTCATCTTGATCGTGATTATCGGGGGCAAAACAGACACCACTAGATACGTTCATTTAACTGGAACGCTGTTTCTATTTTATTTAGTATCCAATAGTTTGAGCGCTGGCGTTAAAGCTGTAACTTCGGGACAAAGGTTAATTCTAAATACTGCCTTCCCTCGAATAATGTTGCCACTTTCCTCGGTCGTGATCGCACTCTTTAAATTTTTCCCAACGATAATCGTCTTCATTGTTATCAAAGCCGTGGTGGGCTCTGCATTTTCTATTCAAATGTTATGGGCGATACCAATTCTTCTTATAACAACCCTATTAGCCCTCGGATTAGCTATAACAATTTCTTGTATAAATGTTTACTTCCGAGATATGGCGAGTTTTTTGCCATATATGACTCGTACACTTTTATATCTATCACCGATTTTATATGAAGCGTCAACGTTAAAGCCTGGTCTGCGTGTTTTAGAGTATGTAAATCCGCTTTTTCCAATTCTAGATTCTTGGTCACGTGCCTTGGTTTACGGTCAAAACCCTGAGCTATCTAGCATGCTTGCGGGCTTAGGATGGGCGACCGGAATATTTTTTATAGGTACATACATTTTCTTATCGAGGGAGCGTGAGTTCGCTGTCCGCCTCTAACATACATAAGACTAATGAGATTGCGGTTTCGGTAAGAGATGTCAGTCTTACTTATTCAACAACAATTGATCGCAGGCCTACATTTAAAACTCGAGTTAAGGCGCTTGCTCGTGGGAAAAAGCAAACTCGAATTGTGCAAGCATTAAGCCATGTTGATTTAGAGGTTGAGTATGGTCATGTACTTGGTGTGATCGGGGCGAACGGTGCTGGTAAATCCTCACTGATGAGATGTATTGCAGGAATTTTGCCGCCATCTCAAGGACGAATTGAAGTGTATGGATCCGTGAGCACTTTGCTTGCACTAGGAGTTGGATTTAATCCCTCAATGTCAGGCCGCGACAATGTTTATCTAGGTGGATTAGCTGCGGGAATGTCTCGCGAGGAGATTAACGGCCACTTTGATGAGATCGCGTCTTTTTCAGAGTTAGGGGATGCAATTGATGCACCAATGCGCACATATTCATCTGGAATGTTTGCCCGCTTGGCTTTTTCTGTAGCAGCAACGGTGCGTCCAGATATCTTAATCATTGATGAGGCGCTTAGCACAGGGGATGCAAAATTTAAGGAAAAAAGTCTAAACCGAGTCAAAGAACTTCGAAGTGATGATCGAGCATTAATTTTGGTTAGTCACGCCATGCAAACATTAAGAGAGACATGTAACGATGTTGTATGGCTAGATAAGGGGAAAGTCATTTCACGCGGTGAACCTAACCAAGTCATTGATGCCTATCAAGAGTTTTTACAAGTTGGAAAGAGTGCAGCAATCGATGAGGATGTTTAAGCCACCTACTTTTACTCTTTCTCTTGCTCTCTCTATTTCTTTAATGTCACCTCTCCAAGCTGATGCTGTTGTAGCTCCTTCATCCTTTCAGATTACTGGCGCTGGGTATGGCCATGGTGTTGGAATGAGTCAGATGGGTGCGCGGTCTAAGGCGTTAGCTGGAGAAAATGCTGCATCGATATTAAGTTACTACTATAAAGATGTTGCCCTAGAAACTGTCGATGATACAAAGATAGTTCGGGTAAATATAGGAAATCTACTAACAACTGCAAGAATGTTAACCCGAACTCAAGGCGCATCCTTGCAAATTTTTAGTGGTGACATTGGTGATGCGCAAGGTATCCAACCGCTAGCAACAATTCCTGCGATGAGTTCGCTAAATTTCTCTATTCTTGGATCAACTGTAATTCCAAGTATCACCACTGGTAAAAATGTTTCAAGTATTTCGGGAAGCCGAATCTTTACAGTTCGATGGACCGGAACCCGAAATCTTGCGGGTGTAGATGGCATCATGACTTTGTCGCATGCAAATAGAAATAGTAATTACCGTTACGGACAGGTTCAGATTAAAGCTGTAAAGGCAGGCTCACTCGGTTTTCGATTAGCGATCACTAACTCTGTTCGATTAGCCGATGAGTATCTGTGGGGAGTGAGCGAAATGCCTTCATTTTGGCCTGTAGCTGCCCTTGAAGCACAGGCTATTGCATCGCGCACCTATGCATTAAGTAAAGCTGGAACTATACGAAGCGCTTGTGATTGTGATCTATATGGAGAGATAACTGATCAAAAATTCCTAGGTTACGCAAAAGAGATTGAGAAAAAATGGGGAGTAGTTTGGAAAGCCGCTGTTACAAATACTGCCGGTTTAGTCTTAACCCAATTGGGCAGGCCCATAACTGCCTGGTTTGGAAGCTCAAGCGGCGGCATTACAGAAACCGCAATAAATGCTTGGGGAAGTGAACGCTCATATACGCAAAGTGTTGAAGACTTAGCAAGTTTAGATCCGATTCTTAATCCCAATTTTTATAAGTGGGAGCGCACAATAACTCAATCTGTAACTGCTGCAGCATTTTTACTTCCAGATGTAGTTAACCTAGAAATTCTCAACAGAAATCCGAGTGGAACCGTGGGAATGATTAAGGCAACTTCAAGTAACGGGAGGCAGATTTCAATTCGAGGTGAAGCATTTAGGAGTCGAACTAAGATTCCATCTGCCTACTTTAATTTAGTTGGCGTGCAAGAGACTGTTGAGACCGCCCCAAGTCCCAGTTCGTAATACCGCTTCAAGCCCACCATCAACTGAATTACGTCTAAACAAAATATTACTTGCCCCAGAAAGTGATTTAGCTTTCACAACATCACCATCGGGCAGTTTAATCTTTGCCGAGGCCGTCACATAAACCCCTGCTTCAATTACACAATTATCGCCCAATGAAATTCCAGTTCCTGAATTTGCTCCCAATAAACATTTTTCTCCGATAGAGATGATTTCTTTTCCACCGCCACTTAGCGTGCCCATAATTGAAGCTCCACCACCAATATCGGTGCCATCGCCGACAATGACTCCTGCAGAGATACGACCTTCAACCATGGATGTTCCAAGTGTTCCTGCATTAAAGTTAACAAAACCTTCATGCATAATCGTTGTACCAGTTGCAAGGTGAGCTCCCAAGCGAACTCGATCAGCATCTGCAATGCGCACTCCACTTGGAATTACATAATCGACCATTCGAGGAAACTTATCGACGCCAAATACAGAGATATGGCCGTGTGCTGCTAGTAATCGCGCACGGGTAGTTTCGAATCCATCAACGCTGCATGGGCCAACTGAAGTCCACACGACGTTATTTAGTATTCCAAAAACTCCATCTAGAGAAATACTCTGTGGCTTAACTAGTCGATGTGAGAGCAAATGTAAGCGTAGATAAACATCAGCAACATTTTCCGGTGCTTTGGTTAGATCTATTTCAATACTTACTATCTCGCGCTTTACATTTCTATCTTTATCTTCACCCTTGAGAGTCATTAATTCAGCTGGAACATTTGCTGACAATGCTGAAAGAGATGGTGATGGAAACCAAACATCTAGGGTTGTTCCCTGAGAAATAGTTGCGATTCCATGCCCAGATGCAATCCCTTTTGTATTGGTATGTGCACCAGCAGTTGCTGAGGTAGTCATGTGCTAAGCCTAACCCCTATTCTAAGCAGCATGCGTATTGCCGTCTTTTGTTCGTCGTCGCCAACGATCGATAACAAGTATGTAGAGCTGGCATATCAATTGGGGCATGGAATCGCTACTCACTCCAGTGAACTTGTAACTGGTGGTGGACACATATCCATGATGGGGGCGGTTTCAAGAGGTGCACGTGATGCTGGGGGAAAAACAATTGGCGTGATTCCACAGGCACTTGTAGAGATTGAATTTGCCGACCATGAAAATGATGAACTGCATGTTGTCGAAACAATGGGCCAAAGAAAGCACATGATCACCAATCTCGCAGATGCATTCATCACCCTTCCCGGTGGAGCAGGAACTCTTGAAGAGTTTTTTGAAATTTGGGTTGGTCACTATTTAAAATTTCACTCAAAACCAGTAGTTATTTTGGATCCTTTTGGTATCTATGAACCATTACATGAGTTAATTATTCACCTTGAAGCTGAGAAGTTTATTAAGCCTGGAATGCGCGAGATCGTTAGATGGACAACTACTGTTGACGAAGCATTAAATGCATGTGAGGGTATGTAAGAAATGAAAAGCAACCACATCGCCATGGTTCTAGAGATAAAAGCACCAATCGAAAAAGTTTGGCAAGCTCTTGCACAGTGGGAGAGCCAAGGGGAATGGATGTTGCTAACGAAAGTAGAAGTCGTATCAAAAATACGTGAAGGAGTTGGAACCTCTATCGCTGCATTCACCGGTATTGGAAAATTAGGCCTCATGGATCATATGCAGGTAACGAAATGGCAACCACCAAATATTTGCGATGTAGTTCATACTGGTCGAATCATTAAAGGCACTGGAAGATTTGAGTTAACTCAAATTGACGCCTTCACTACTCGCTTTGATTGGTCAGAAGAGATTTTGGCCCCACGAGCAATCTTTTTATTGATTGCCCCTGGACTTTACGCGGGAGTGAGAATCTCTCTCATGGCTTTACGCCGACAACTCCAATCAGTTTAGTAACCTAGGTTTATGAGCCCTTCATCCCAAAGCCTTTCGGATGCTATTTCTGGCTTACCGGAGGAAGAGCGCATTGTTTTGACGATGCATTATTTGCGCTCTATGTCCACGGGTGACATTGCACAGATTCTTGGGGTACCTGAGCGCTCGGTCAGCGCCATTATTGAGCAGGGCAAGGCCCGGTTACTCACGATCATGGGGATGTAAGCCTCGATTTCTACTAATGCCTAATGTGCGAGATACTTAACCTCCGCAAGAAGCAGCACGAACATGACCCACTCAAGTTCTTTAAGAGGAGTAACACATGGCAGCCATGAAACCCCGCACAGGCGATGGTCCAATGGAGGTTACTAAAGAGGCTCGCTCACTAGTCATGCGAATCCCACTTGAAGGCGGCGGCCGCCTTGTTGTCGAAATGAATGCCGAAGAGGCGAACAATCTAAGCGCGGCATTACACGCGGCAGTTGGTCTAGTTAAGAAGTAATTCCGATTCCAAAGCGATAGCCTTTGGTAATCATGTCCGCACTACCCATTGCATCCTCAATCGACATCAATAATGCTGTCAAAGCTGACTCAATTTCAATTGGTTTCTTTAAAACTATTGATGGTGAATTTGAATTCATGGGTTCGCTCATCTCTGAGTTGGAGCAACATTTCAACGTTAGTTTTCGCGACAGATTAGGTTTTTTTACTCCTACTGGCAAAGCTGGCGAACTATTTGAGATCCCAGTTAATACCCCAGGCAATAACCCGGGCGCAAAAACTGACAGAGTATTTTTAGTAGGTGTTGGCGATCAAAGCCCCACAGCCTTGAGAGCAGCAGGGGCGGCAATCGGTCGAAAAGTCCGTGGCAAAAATACAACGGTTTATTCCACGATCTCGCAGGAAAAAGACCATGCAATATCTATGACACTTGGCGCATGGATATGGAATATGAAGTCTGACAAAAAAGAAGATACTCCAACAATTCAGATCGCCACTAAAGATAAAAAAACTATAGAGACAGCCTCTGTGATTGCAAAAGCTGTATGTCGCGCTCGCGATCTGGTGCACACACCTGCAAACATAAAAACCCCAGCATGGATGGCAAAGCAGGTAGAAGATTTTGCAAAAGGAACTGGTTTAAAAGTTCAAATACTTTCTGGTTCACAGCTAAAGGATTTTGGTGGGCTTAGAGCCGTTGGTGGCTCATCTCCAAAACCCGGACCGCGCATGATTCAGATTTCATATACTCCTAAACGCGCAGTCAAATCCGTTCGTGCTTTACCTCATGTGGTTTTAATCGGTAAGGGAATTACCTTTGATACAGGTGGAATTTCTCTAAAGCGCCCATACGACACAATGATGGCGATGAAATCCGATATGGCAGGATCAGCAGCAGTTTTTGCAACGTTGACCGCATTAGTAGATTTACAACCAATGGTTAAAGTAACGGCGCTAATGATGATGGCCGAAAACTCTTTTTCAGGCACCGCTCAACGCCCAAGTGATGTAATTAAGCATTTCGGAGGCACCACCGTCGAAGTTCTCAATACCGATGCTGAAGGTCGGTTAGTTTTAGCTGATGGTCTTGCATTCGCAGATTCAACTTTAGATCCAGATTACTTAATTGATATTGCAACGTTAACTGGTGCAGCAACTCTTGGCTTAGGTCGACAATACGCAGCAATGTATACGCGAGATGATCAACTTGCTGAAGAATTTGTAAAGGCAGGAGAAGCCTCAGGAGATCGTGTGTGGCGAATGCCTTTGGTGGATGATTACAAGGAGGCGCTAGAAAGTGATATCGCAGATTTAAATCACACCGCCGATAAAGGAGATTTCTCAGCCGGGTCAGTAACAGCTGCATTGTTTCTTGAGCACTTCGCAGGTGATCGGCGTTGGTTGCATTTAGATATCGCAGGAACGGCGCGAAGTGAAGTCGATGCAGGTGAAAACTCTAAAGGTGGTACCGGCTTTGGTGTTCGACTTCTTACAAATTGGATAACTACTTTATGATTCGAATCGATCCGCATTCATTTTCTGAAAATTTTATTTCAGAGGATTACTTTAAGTCTCAAGCACGTGCACGCGGTCTAGAACTTGGGGCGAGCGACTCAACCCCAGGGGCCGGTGCATTTTTGCGATTCCTTGCATTTTCACTACAAGCGCAGTCAGTAGTAGAAGTTGGTACGGGCTCTGGCGTTGGAAGTTTATGGATTTTAGATGGAATGCGTTCAACTGGAACTTTAACCTCGATTGATGATGAGATGGAACATACACAAATTGCCAAACTCGCATTTGCAGAGGCCGATATCGCGCAAACTCGAGTCCGCTTAATTACTAACTCTGTTATCGATGTTATTTCAAAGTTAACCGATACCGCCTACGATATGGTAGTTCTGCGCCATAATCCCGAGGATCTAAGTTTTGTAATCGGAGAGAGCTTAAGAATTTTAAGGAGTGGCGGAGTATTGGTTATCGACAACTATTTTGGCGGTGGCAAAACTCCTGATGCCGCACAACGTGACCCACGCACCGTTGCTCTTCGTGATGCTGGGAAAATTATTAAGAATGACACAGAGCATTGGGTCAGCTCCATGCTCCCAGTAGGTGATGGATTATTACTTGCGACGAAGTTGTAGCAAACTAGGACAATGATCTTTCCACGAAAGAAAAATCTCCCGCCAGCGCCATGGTGGCAGGCAACACAAAAACCAGCCAGAGGTAATATGGTTTTGATTGCTTTGTTAGCTGGAAGCGTTGGAGGTTTCTTAGGAATTACGGCAACTGGTGCCTCTATCTTTAACGGCGCAAATTTGGTCTCATCCAACAGCGTAATCGAGCGCGCACCAGATTCTGTGGCCGGAATTGCCCAACGAGTTTTACCATCGGTAGTTTCAATTCGCACTTCTTCGGTAATTGGTGGCGGAACCGGATCAGGATTTATTATTGATAGCGATGGTTTTATTCTGACAAACAATCATGTAATCGATGGAGCAGCTCGTTCCTCTGGAGTAATTCGCGTTTCACTGAATAACGGCACGATTTATAATGCAGAGGTCGTGGGTCGTGATGCTCCATATGATTTAGCAGTATTAAGAATAAAAGCATCGGGACTAATGGCGTTGCAGTTTGGTGATAGTGATGAAATAGCCGTTGGAGATTCTGTTATTGCAATCGGATCTCCACTTGGATTATCAGGGACTGTAACAACTGGAATTATTAGTGCAAAAGATCGTGCGGTTACTGCAGGAGATTCCAACACCGAAAGTTCCTACATCAATGCCCTACAAACTGATGCGGCAATAAATCCAGGAAACTCTGGCGGCCCACTCGTAGATGCAACAGGTGCGGTAATTGGCGTTAACTCAGCAATCGCATCACTTGGAATTGATTCACAGGTTGGATCCATTGGTTTAGGTTTTGCCATTCCAATTAATCAAGCTCGTAAAACGGCTGAGCAGCTCATAAAAAATGGAGTAGCGACATATCCAGTAATTGGAGTCACATTAGATATGAACTTCTCTGGTTCGGGCGCAAAGATAACCACAACAGCTAGTGCAATTCTCCCGGGAAGCCCAGCTCAAGTTGCAGGGTTACGGGGCGGTGATGTCATCACATCATTTGAAGGCAAAACAATAAACAGCGCCGAAGAGTTAATAGTTGCTGTACGTGCCAAAAATGTGGGTGATCGGGTCACCTTGACCTACAAGCGCGATGGTGTTACTAAGAGTACGTCCTTAACTCTGACTGCAGCGAAGAAATAAGTACCGTAGGCTAAAGCCATGTTCTTTGATATCGGTCTTGGCGAGGTATTGGGATTGGCAGTTTTGGCAATGTTTTTAGTTGGCCCAGAGCGCCTACCAAAGGTAGCCGGTGAGGCAGCAAAGTGGGTTAAAAAAATTCGCGAGCTTGCCAATACGGCGACGGCAGAGTTAAAAGAAAACTTAGGACCCGGTTTTGAAGATTTACAGCCAAAAGATTTGAATCCAAAAACTTTTGTAAAAAAACAGATTTCAGAATTGTTGGATGAAGAAAATCCAAAAGCTAAATCAAATATATCTAAAGCAATGATCGACCCAGATCTACTATGAACGTTGTTGACCAAGTTTTAGAGGCATTATCAAAAGTCCAGGATCCAGAACTTCGACGATCGATCACTGAGCTTGAAATGGTGGAAGATCTTAAGGAATCACAAGGGGTTGTTTCACTCACAATTTTATTAACAATTGCAGCCTGTCCCATGCAGGATCGATTGCGCAAAGATGTCACAGATGCAGTTATTGCAGTCAATGGTGTTAAAAATGTTGAGATGACTTTTGGCGTCATGAATGAAGAACAAAGAAATAATGTTAAGAAAATCGTTCGTGGCGGAAGAGAAAAATTTATCCCATTTGCACAACCCGACTCACTAACTCGTGTAATCGGTGTTGCTTCCGGAAAAGGTGGAGTTGGAAAATCATCAGTCACCGCAAATCTTGCAGTTGCAGCTGCGAAAAAAGGTTTGAGTGTCGGAATTTTAGATGCAGATGTCTATGGTCATTCAATTCCTCGGCTCATGGGTTTGATGGGTAAACGACCAACGGCAATCGATCAAATGTTCATCCCTTTGGAATCTTTCGGTGTTAAAACAGTTTCCATGGAGATGTTCAAACCAGAGCGATCTGATCCTGTTGCATATCGAGGACCTTTACTACACCGAGTGCTCGAACAACTTTTGTCCGATGCTTATTGGGGCGATTTGGATCTATTGCTCATCGACTTACCGCCGGGAACTGGAGACCTTGCAATCTCACTTGGTCAATTAATTCCAAACTCAGAGATTGTGGTTGTTACAACTCCACAAATTGCTGCTGCAGAGGTTGCCGAACGAGCCGGGCGAATTGCACATCAAATTCATCAGCAAGTAATTGGTGTCATAGAAAATATGTCGGCCTTTCAATGTCCTACCTGCAGTGAATCAATTTCCTTGTTTGGTGATGGCGGGGGAGAAGAAACATCTCGCCGTCTATCTCAATTGGTTGGATCAGATGTTCCATTACTTGGAAAGATTCCATTTAGTCCTCTCCTTCGAACTGGTGGAGATGACGGCTCACCAATTGTTGATGGACAACCAGATTCAGAGGCAGCGAAGGCAATTACAGAGATTGCAGAGAAATTAATGAAGCGAAGCAAATCCTTATTGGGAGTCCGATTGGGAGTCTCTACGTAGTTCTTTCGAAATCTCTTGTG
>CAIUSQ010000074.1 GCA_903901905.1 uncultured Actinomycetes bacterium | reverse complement strand
TGCATTGCCATCGGGCACATACCGAGTTGTCATTTGGATTGGAAAGCTTAAAGGAGTAAGTGGTGCGCTTTACTATCACAATCAAAGCGTAATACTTACTAATACATCCTCACCAATAAAGTCACCTGCAAACCCAATAACTCAGAAACCAAATAATTTGCCAAGTGAAAAAATAAATCCGAATCAACCAACGATTTCTAAGAATAAGAAATTCACAATTACATGTATTAAAGGTAAATTAACAAAGAAATTCACTGGGACTAACCCTAAATGCCCTAAAGGCTTTAGAAAGGCTTAGCCTAGAATTGAGGTGATTTGAGCCCGCGTACTGCCAGTGTGGGTTCGACCCCCACTCGGGGCACCATTTCTCAGTACCTTTTAAGCAAGTTGGCCCACTTTAATTGGCCTCCAATGTTGAGTAACCGTACGATTATGGTGCTTGAAAACCTTGGGAGATTCTCAGGGCTTGAAAGAAGGAGAAAAAGATATGCGCAGTTCAAACCCTGTTTTAGGACGGGCGTTTAATCAGCGTGGATACGCTGCATTTGATCCGAGCACAATTAACTCAGACCCAGCAGCGCTAGAGAATTTGTATAACTCACCAGCTGCATCATCACTTCGTACTGGTCGTATGACAATTGATGATGTTGTAACACGCACTGCAATTCTTTTTGCAGTCCTTGTAACAGTTGGTGCTGCTGCATGGACACTTAACCTCGGTGGCGGAGCGCTTATGCTCGGCTTCATCGGTGGACTTGTACTTGCAATGGTAAATATTTTTAGCAAGAGCGTTAAGCCAGCACTTGTAATTGCATATGCAGCTTTTCAAGGGTTAGCACTTGGAACCCTTAGCCATATGTACAACACTGTTTATGATGGAATTGTTAGCCAAGCAATTTTGGTAACAATTTCGGCATTTGCTGCAATGTTGTTTGCATACAAGAGCGGACGAATTCGTGTAACACCTAAATTTACTAAGGTGTTGATGACTGCGCTATTGGGTTACTTTGTATTAGCAATGGTTTCACTCGTTGGATCATTCTTCGGTGCAAGCCTTTATAGCATTGGTGGATTTGGTCTTATTCTTGCAGCTGGTGGAATGGTGCTTGCAGCATTCTTCTTGATCCTAGATTTTGATCAGATTCAAAACAGCATTAATGCTGGTGTACCGCAGACAGAGTCATGGAGAGCAGCTTTTGGACTCATGGTCACAATCGTTTGGTTGTACATGGAAGTTCTCCGTTTGCTTTCGATCTTGCGTGGCAACGACTAATTAAAGATCTTCATCGAGGGGCTTCAGGTTATGTACCTGGGGCCCTTCGGTATTTCTAGTCTCTGGTATTTGGTAGGCCAAAAATAAAGCAATTAAGAAAATACCTGCGGATGCACCAAATGCAATTCGATATGAGTAAAGATCTGAAAGCCAACCAATAACAACTGGGCCAACAATCATTCCGGCATCACCAGCCATTTGGAAAACAGCGATTACTTTGCCACCTTTTCCTTTAATTATGTCTCCCACGATACTTGCCGGAACTGTTGCAAGAAAAGCTCCTCCAAGTCCAAGAACTGCCATTGAAAGTAGATAGATCCAAATATTTGTTGCAAACGTTAAAAGAAGCACGCCAACCATTACGACGTTGGCTCCAATAATTGAAGCAGCTCTTCGCCCTTTAGAATCTGAAAAGCGACCAGCGCGAAGAAGAAAAATTCCCTGCAAAACAGCAGAAAGTGCAAGTCCATAACCAACTACAGCTGTCGTTGAATCAAGTTCCTCGGTGACAAAGATGGGAAGTATTGATGCACGCAATCCGAAAAATACCCAGGTTGAAATAAAAGCTAATACCAAGGCAATTCGATATGGCTTCATAGCAAAAGCTTGTGCAATGTTTGTTGACTCAGTTTCCTTAGATTTACTTGCATGAGGCACCGCTGAGTTATTCTTCAAAAACGCTAGTGCGACTACACCAGAAATAAAAAGCATAATTGAATAAACAAAAAAAGGTGCTCGAAGCGAAATAATCGATAAGAGTCCGCCAATGGCAGGACCTGCGATTCCACCTAGTAAAAATGCACCTTGGTAAACCGACTGAGCATGGCCTCTATGGTTGTCATCTACTGAGCGCATGATCACAGACCCGGCGGCCACAGAGAACATTGACGAACCTAAGCCACCAGCTGCTCTGAAAATAAGTAATTGGTGATAGTTCTGTGCAATACCAGCTAAGAATGTGAAAAAGGCAACCATAAAGACACCAGTTGCGAATACTCTTCGCTCACCAAATCGATCTGTCAATGTTCCAGATATCAAACCTGATGCAAAACGTGTAATTGCAAAAGCAGAAACCATTAATCCGATGGCTGCATTGTTTACTCCAAAAGATTTTGCAAAGACTGGAATAGCTGGCATAACTATTCCAAAACCTACAGCCACAAAGAAAGAGGCCGCTATGAGAATCGAAACTTCTCGCGGCAGCCCCTTAAATGGTGATGTGATCAACCGAGTGCTTCTCCTGCTGCATCCTGCTTAGCTTCTGCATACTCTTTATTTGTGCGAAGTGGCATCTCACGCAGCATTAATGCCAGCAAGAATCCAATCGCTGTAACAGGTGCAGCGGCATAAAAAACAATGTGGAATGAACTCACAAAAGCTTCAAGTGCTGTTGTTTTAATCTCTGGAGGCAGCGTATTGAGCACTGCTGTGTTGTCGCTGATTCCCTCTAATTTACTCATATCAAAGCCATTAAGTGCAGCGGGATTTGATGTGGCTAACTGGGTGAAATTACTCTCTAGATAGTGTCCTACACGGTTAGTTAAAATACTTCCAAAAATCGCTGTTCCAAATACAGAACCCAATGAGCGGAAGAATGTGTTCGAACTTGTAGCTACTCCCATGTCTTTGAAATCGATGGAATTTTGCAGTGCAATAACGATTGTTTGCATAGAAAGTCCTAGGCCTGCACCGACCATAACTGCATAGATTGATATCTGCCAGAATGGAGTATCAATTTGTAGACGTGTCATTAGCAGAATTCCAACCGTCATCAAGAAGGTTCCCGCCACCGGAAAACGCTTGTAGTGACCGTGTTTAGAGATCAATTTTCCGGAGATAATTGATGTAGTAACTATTCCTAGCATCAAAGGGATCAACTTTAATCCAGCAGTAGTTGCACTATCACTTTTAACTACCTGTAAATAAAGTGGCAACATGACAATTGCACCAAACATGCCAGCACCAATTACAGCCCCAAGCAATGAGGTTAATGAGAATGTGTGATTTTTAAATAGGTAGAGAGGAAGAATTGGCTCTTTAGCCCGCTTTTCCCAGAACAAAAACATTACCGTCAGAATTAAACCTGCAACTAAATATCCAACTGTCCTTGGATCTGTCCATCCATTTTGAGGTCCAAATACTGCTGTTGAAAGAAGTACGAATGTCACAGAACTGACCATTAACAAAGCACCAAGATAGTCAATTGAATGCTCTCGTTTTACCTTAGGAATATGTAGCACTGCTGAAGTCACAATCAATGAGGCAATTCCTATTGGAAGATTGATATAAAAAATCCAACGCCATCCTGTAATTCCAAATAACTCTCCACGATCGGAAAAGAATCCACCTAGTAATGGGCCTGCAACCGATGAAAGTCCCCATACGGCGCCAAAGTAACCTTGATAGCGCCCGCGCTCTCGAGGTGAAACGATGTCCCCAATGATTACAAATGTAAGCGCCATCAATCCACCCGCACCTAATCCTTGAAGTGCACGAAATGCAATGAGCTGCTCCATGTTTTGAGAGGCTCCAGCTAAAAAGGAACCAATTAGAAATGTAACGATTGCGAATTGAAAAACTACTCGGCGACCATAGATATCGGAGATTTTTCCATACAAGGGAGTCGATGCAGTTGACGTTAAAAGGTATGCAGTAACTACCCAGGTATAGTGATTTAATCCATCAAACTCTTCAACTATGCTCTTTAACGCAGTTGAAACGATAGTTTGATCAAGTGCCGCTAAGAGCATTCCAGACATTAAGCCACCGAGAATCACCATGATCTCTTTGTGTGTGAAGTTTTTTGGTGTCGTCGGGGTTAATTTATTGTCGCTCATTTTGGTAAGGTTACCGCGTGAAGACAGTAGAAGCCAAACACCTCGTAAAAACCTATCGAAACGGTGAAGTAAAGGCACTTAATGATCTTTCATTAGATGTCGAAGAGGGAACCGTTTTAGGTGTGTTAGGTCCAAATGGTGCAGGAAAAACAACAACTGTTCGCATTCTTGCAACACTCTTAAAACCAGATTCTGGGTCAGCAACAGTTGCAGGAATTGATGTAATCAAAAACCCAGAAAGAGTTCGCGAAGTAATTGGACTTTCAGGTCAGTATGCAGCTGTTGATGAGACTTTAACTGGCTGGGATAACTTAGTGATGTTTGGGCGTTTGTATCATTTAGGTCGCCAAAAATCTGTTGATCGTGCCAATGAGTTATTGGAACGTTTTGATTTAACCGAAGCAGCCAAAAGACCTATAACGACATATTCAGGTGGAATGCGTCGTCGACTTGATTTGGCTGCATCTCTGATCGTTAGTCCAAAAGTATTGTTTTTAGATGAACCAACAACAGGTTTAGATCCTCGTGGTCGTCAAGATATGTGGAGTGTTATTCAAGAGTTAGTAACTGGAGGTGTAACGGTACTTCTGACTACACAGTATTTAGAAGAGGCAGATCAACTAGCGGATGACATTGCCGTGATTGATCGAGGAACAGTAATCGCCAGAGGAACTTCTGATGCATTAAAGACTCAAGTTGGTGGAGAAAAGTTAGAAATTACTGTAGAAAACATTGATATTGCAAAGACTCAAGAAATTGTGGCAAGGGTTAGTGGACACAGCGCTTATGTGAACACCAGAACCGTTAGTGCGCCGGTTGTATATGGCTCCAGGGATTTAATGGAAGCTTTGCGCGCATTAGATGATGCGAAAATTCATCCACTTGATATTGGTTTAAGAAGACCATCTCTCGATGATGTGTTTCTTTCCTTGACTGGACACGTTGCAGAAGAAGTAAATGAAGAGGTTGTCACACCAAAGAAAGGGCGAAAGAAATGAATCACGCAATAAGTGATGCTCTAGTAATTACAAAAAGACAGCTTCTGCAACTCTCACGTGTGCCTGAGGTACTGATTTTCTCAACCATTCAACCAGTGATGTTTGTTCTTTTGTTTCGCTACGTTTTTGGTGGCTCAATCGATAGTGGTCAACCAGGTGGCTATGTGCAGCTATTGATGCCTGGAATATTTGTTCAGACAGTTGCCTTTACCCTTGTGGCCACGGCGGCTGGCTTAGCAGAAGACATGAAAAAAGGATTAATTGATCGCTTTCGATCGCTACCAATTTCACGTGGTGCGGTAGTAATTGGTCGAACTCTTGGCGACGCACTTCTAAATATCTTAGTGCTGGCGATTATGGGCATAACTGGTTACGTGGTTGGTTGGCGTCCAACTTCAGGGATATTTCAGATTACTCTTGCATTCTTATTTCTTTTTATGTTTGGTTATGCTCTCTCTTGGATCGGCATATTTGTTGGACTATCTATAAAGGATGCAAGAACCGTGCAAAATGTTGGATTTATTGTGACTTTTCCACTTACTTTCCTATCTAATGCATTTGCCCCAACAACTGGAATGCCAAGAGTGCTTCAATACTTTGCTGAGTGGAATCCAGTTTCATCGATGGTTGCCGCCTGCCGCCAGCTATTTGGAGTAGAAAATCAATTTGGTGCAACTGCTAACTCTTGGCCAAGTCAAAACCCATTAGAAACATCTTTAATTTACATGGTTTTGTTAATGCTTATTTTTATTCCACTTAGCATTCGTAAGTACAAAAATACTTCTGCCTAGATTAAGCAAGAGTTTTAATTAAGAATGTTAATTAGGCATAAAATTCGGCGGCAACAATTTCAACTGAAATCTCGCGTCCATTTGGCGCTGTGTAACTAACCTTCATACCAATTTCAGCACCAAGTACTGCCGCACCTAAGGGTGAGTTTTCACTATAGACATCCAAATCACCTGATGAGATCTCACGAGATCCAAGTAAGAACTTCATCTCATCGCCAGCGATAACCGCCGTCACAACCATTCCAGAACCAACTTTGCCATCCGCACTTGCAGGCGGTATTCCAATATGGGCGGTCTCTAACATCTGCTTTAACTGACGAATGCGGGCTTCCATTTTGCCTTGTTCATCACGAGCTGCGTGGTAACCACCATTTTCTTTTAAGTCACCTTCAGCGCGCGCAGCTTCAATCTTTGCAGTGATCTCTTTGCGACCTGGACCTTCAAGAAAGGTCAGTTCACTTTGCAAGCGATCAGCCGCTTCTTGAGTAAGCCATGTCTGAGTCATAAGGTCTAAAGATACTGCTTACTTACTTAGGGCGACAACCCTGCATATCGGCATTAACGGCCTCTATGCGTGTGGCTACTGCAGTAGTTAACTCCACTTTTCCTTCTCCGGTGGCAATCTCTTCATCTAATTGACCAACAATATTCTTGTAATAATC
>CAIUSQ010000073.1 GCA_903901905.1 uncultured Actinomycetes bacterium | reverse complement strand
TGTTGCATACGATGAAGGAATTAGTGAAGATGGAAAGTGTCACGACCAGCGTCGTATTGATTACTTACAGTCACACCTATCAGCTGTTGCTGATGCCATTGCCCAAGGATCTCCTGTGAAGGGATATTACGAATGGTCACTGATGGATAACTTTGAGTGGGCACTTGGTTATGAGAAGCGCTTTGGCATTGTCCATGTTGATTTTGAGACACAGAAGCGCACCATTAAAGATTCTGGTTATTGGTACAAAGGTGTGATTGCTAATAATGGGTCCGCTGTTTAAATGGGTCAGGCAATAAATCTTGAGAGTTTTGATTTAGAATAACGACAGCAGACAAGAGGGGGTACGATGGAAAACCTTGATATTTCTGATTTATTTAGTTCGGAAGTTAAATCACTTTTCCGCAAAGCAAAGCAGATAATCATTTGGAGTATCCCAATCGGAGCGTCTCTAGGTGCCCTTTCGGGTATAGCAAGTCATCAATCGGATATGAACGGTTACTACCCCGAAGATGTGGGCTCTCTGGCGTCTTATGTAATTCAGAATACTTTCTCTGGGGGGTTTGTCGCACCCCTTGCTATTGCCGGACTAATTCTTGTGTATGTGATCTTTTGGTTCCCTTCAATCGTCGCTAAACGTAGAGGCCACGCATACACCTCAATAATCCAAGTTTTAAATATAGCTACTTTGTTTACTGGCGTAACATGGTTTATTGCAGCAGGCTGGGCAATATTCCCATCTGAAAAGTCGCTTATAGACCCAGTTGTAGGAAATCCAACTGGTCTTGGTCGGAGAAATGCCGGCGACACTTTGGGGGCTGCAGAACAAGGATTAGGTCGTGGGAAAGCTTTCGAAGAAGAAACAGATAAGCAGATACAAAACCTGATTGATATGCGCTCGATGGGATTGTTATCGGATGAAGAATTTCTAAAGGCAAAACGTCAGGTACTACAAAGGGATAACTAAACCTCAAGGTTTATTCGGATAAAGATGACAGCCAGCGTTGCGATACCAACCTAGTTACTTCATTGCTTATGAATAGTCTTGATGTGATTGAGTGCAGAGAATTTCCCGGCTGTAACGAGATGAGCAAGTCTGTTTTTGTAGGCTCTCCCGCGCTTCTTGAGTTTGCATTGAGATAGGTAAGAATTTCATCACTTACCTCACCTAAGCTCCTCGGGCCATTTTCATCATTGAGTGGAATACCCCATACCGATATGAGCGAATTAATTCCGGACGGCCTTAAAAATTGCTGTGCAGGTTTATCAAAAATCGACTTGTTTTCGGAATTCTCTTTCTCTTCTTGTGAGATATTTATTGGTGGTTTCTTAGAATTATCATTCTGGGAATAGGAAACAAATAGCCAAATAAATCCAAGAAGTGTGATTAGGAATAAAAGGAACTTAAAAGTACTGAAATCCTTGCTGGTGTAATGATCTGAATCAGAATTCTCAACCGTTACAAACCTAATTTCTTTGATTTTAATTTTTCCTTTTTTCTCTACCGTCTCCCTGTAACTCAAAGTAGAACTTTCCATGAGAGAAGCGAGCTCGACCATTTCTTCAACACTGCGCTTACATTTAGAACAGTGAGTTACTTTTTGAGTTACTGCTTGTCCACAAAAAATACAAAATAGGGTTTTAGGCATGGCAGGAGATTTTCAATCGCTATAACTTTTTTTATTAGCTCTTAACAGAACCTGCAAGAAGTCCGCGCACGAAGTAGCGCTGGAGTGAGAAGAAGACGATCAATGGAATGATGATCGAGAAGAGCGCAGCAGGTGCAACGTTCTCCCACTTAGATCCCAGTGATCCACCGAGGTTTGCAAGGTGAAGCGTAAGAGGTGCAACATCATCTGTGCCGCCTGCAAATACGAGCGCTACTAGCAAGTCATTCCAAATCCATAGGAACTGGAAGATTGCAATGGATGCAACCGCAGGAAGAGATAGTGGAAGAACAATCTTGCGGAAGACTTCGAAGTGATTAGCACCATCGACGCGAGCTGCTTCTAATAGTTCGCGAGGAAGAGCGGAAACAAAGTTGTGAAGTAAGTATGTAACAAGTGGAAGACCGAACATCACGTGTGGGAACCAGACCGCAGCCAGTGTTCCAACGATTCCCAGCGGTGGAAGGATTTGATGTCCACCGATCTGCACACCTGTTGCAAAGAATGTGAGAAGTGGGAGCAATGAGAGCTGTAGTGGAACGCCCTGTAGTGCAAAGAGGCCATAGAAGACATGGTTACTAAAGCGGAATGGAATCCAGGCAAGTGCGTAGGCAGCCATAAGTCCGAAGCCAACTGAGAGAACAACAGCAGGAATTGTGATGGCAAGTGAGTTCACTGCAAAAGGAATCATTCCCTCTGAACCAAGGGATCCACCACCAGTTAAGAGAACTGTGCGGAAGTTTTCAAGAGTAAATGATGGATTAGTAAAAGAT
>CAIUSQ010000072.1 GCA_903901905.1 uncultured Actinomycetes bacterium | reverse complement strand
AATTCTTCAACTTTTGTAACGCCTTCTTCTAATATTCCAACAGTCTTTTTCTTCTCATCCACTTCGTAGTGAAGATCTCGAGTTAACTTGCCGACTAGATTTGCAAACTCTACGTACCATTTAGTTGCTTTATCAGCAGGACCACTGATGATCAAAGGAGTTCGAGCTTCGTCAATTAAAATGGAGTCAACTTCATCAACAACAGCGAAGAAATGATCGCGTTGTACGCACTCCTGCAACGACCAAGCCATGTTGTCACGAAGATAATCAAAACCAAACTCATTATTTGTTCCATACGTGATGTCAGATAGATATGACTCGCGCCGCTCGGCTGGCGACATATTGGCAAGAATTACCCCGACTTTTAATCCAAGGAATCGATGAACACGACCCATCCACTCACTATCGCGCTCTGCCAAATAATCATTCGTAGTAACTACGTGAACACCACGACCTGCAAGTGCGTTTAAATACGATGGAAGTGTAGCTACTAGTGTTTTACCTTCACCAGTACGCATTTCTGCGATATTTCCTTTGTGAAGTGCTGCTCCACCCATAATTTGAACATCATAATGACGCTGACCAAGTGTTCGTTTTGCTGCTTCGCGTACAACTGCAAAAGCTTCAGGCAGTAGCTCATCAAGTGTTTCACCTTTTGAATAACGATCTTGAAAGATTGCCGTCTGTCCTCGAAGCTCATCGTCAGACATTGCGACAAAGCGCGATTCCTGAGCATTAACAGAGTCAGAGATTTTGCCTAACTCGCGAAGGATACGTCCTTCACCTGCACGCAAAATCTTGTCTACAAAGGCTGGCATCGATATGACCTTTCAGTACCTCAAACTAATCCGACAAGCATTCACTTGATGTCTCAACTGCAAAATACTTATGCAATCTATGGCCCTATCTTAGAGGTTGTGCAACACAGGCGGTAATCGCCGATATCTGTGCGTAAAATCCTTGCGAATTTAACGCTCTCGCGGCCTCTTTTAAGGTTGCTCCCGTAGTAATCACATCATCGATGAGTAAAAGTTCTCCGCGGGCCACAGCTTTCATTGAGATCGCGCCCTTCATGTTTTCTAATCGTTGCTTTCGATTAAGTCGACTCTGATCTATGGTTTTTCCTGTCAAACTTAAACAATCAAGTACGGGAATTCCTGTTTGTTGGGAAATTTGTTGAACTATATCGATTATAAAACTTCTTCCTCTATTACGAATAGAGCGTTTGCTTGAAGGAATTGGAACAAGTCGGATGTTATTGAGATTGAAATCTAGGTTTTGGAGCTGGAACATGATCGCTTCCATCAATAATTTATCTGCAGAAGAGGTTCCATTTTCTTTGGCAGCCACAACAATTTTTGCTGCCACCGGTGTATACAAGATTGTTGAGTGAACAGTTAAACCTGATTGTCTAGTTATAAACTTACTTTTTTCCCATTGCGTTGAACAATCGGGGCAGATGATTAGTGAAAGCTTGTTACAACCAAGACAACGTGTGGGAAATATCAACTGTGAAATCTCTTGAACAGTATGCATTAAATAAGTGTTGCAACAATTTATAAGAATGTGGTCAAGCAACTTAAATCTGTGGAGATTAGGGAGTGAAATCCTCTGGCTTCAAGGGTATTAAGCGAGTACGAATTGATTGATTTTCTTTGCGCGGCAAAGTTAAGACAAAGTGTGCACCTCTGCCAGGTCGTCCCCAAGCTTCGAGTTCGCCATTGTGCAGACGCGCATCTTCTAGTGCAATAGAAAGTCCAAGACCCGTACCTCCACGAGTTCGTGCACGGGATGGATCTGCGCGCCAGAAACGGTCAAAAACTCTGAGTAATGAGATTTCATCTAATCCAACTCCAAAATCCCTGACTGAAACAGCTACATCATGTTCTGATGCTTGGATGTTCACATTTATTTGAATCTCCTCTGCATGATCAATGGCATTTGATAAGAGATTTCGCATAATGCGCTCAACTCGGCGGATATCAGCCCGCAGCAAGATTATCGGCTCTTTAGAGTTGACATAGATAACAGTTTTTCTTTGCTTTGCCACAAGTGCCAAATCTTCTACACAGCGCTTGGTTAACAAGACTATGTCAAAGTCAACGATCTCAAGTTGGGCAACCTCTGCATCAAAGCGGGAAACTTCTAAGAGATCCTCTAGCAATCTTTCAAATCGATCAAGTTGAGCTAGTAGTAGTTCTGCGCTGCGGGAAACTGTGGGGTCAAAAGATATCTTTGAAGAGTTGATTACCTCTGATGCCATACGAAGTGTAGTTAGAGGAGTACGAAGTTCGTGAGAGACATCTGAAACAAAACGTTGCTGGACCTGAGAGAGATTTTGAAGTCTAGCAATCTGTTTTTCAATTGATTCTGCCATCTCGTTGAACGCATGACCTAATATTGATATTTCATCCTGAGATGTAACTTGCATACGTTTTCTAAAATCACCAGCAGTAAACTCTGTGGCAATTTGTGCGGCGTTACGGACTGGCTTAAGGACCTGTCGTACGACAAGCCAAGTGATCAATGTGATTGAAAACATCAATAGAATGCCAGCAAACAATAAGAACCTGTCAATTAGATCTAAAGTCTCTTTCTCACTTGCCAAAGAAAAGATTAGATACATTTCATAACTACCGGCTCTTGGAATCGTGATTTTTTGCCCAACTGCTACACCAGGAATTCTTTGTCCTTCAGCATATTTCATCTGCGTGTAGGCGGAAATTGGAGTTACTGAGGCTTGAACTTCTGTCCGCAAAGAGTTCGGAATCGTTGATGGTTCTAAATTATTTGAAGCTATCTCATAGTTTTTAGAGGATTTCCTTCCAGGGCTACTAAGAAAAACAACCTCACGTGCGTTTTCATTACTGGTAAATGTTGTTGCAGAACTTACAACATCATCAATAATTTTTTTAATCTGTTTGTTACTCTCATTTTCTGCAAACAGTAGCCGGTACTGTGCTGTATAAATTGTCGAACGTGCCTCAATGAACGCTGAATTTAAATTTACCTGTCTAATTCCATCTGTAAGCCGAGAGTTGAGAGCCGAACCTGTAACCCAAACAACTCCTAAAGATATTGTTGCTGTCAAAATAATCACCTTAAAAGCAAGTGAGTTACGAATCTTCCAAATTAAACGATTCATAATTAAGAACCGACCAAAACTCCTGCTTTGTAGCCAACACCTCTGATTGTGATTACCAATTCTGGATTCTCTGGGTCTCGCTCAATTTTTGATCGCAACCTCTGTATGTGAACATTAACCAGACGAGTATCTGTTGATTGCGCATATCCCCATACTTCGCTGAGTAGGACATCACGGGAAAAAACTCGACCAGGCTCACGGGCCAATGCAACAAGCAAATCAAACTCTAAGCGAGTCAACTGTATTTGCTTTCCATTTCGCAATAGCTGATGTGCTTGAACATCAATTTTCAAATCACCAATTGTTATAATCCCTGAAACATCTGTGTTTGTTCGTCTAAGACGAGTTCTAACACGTGCAACTAGTTCAGAAGCATGACGAAAAGGCTTGACCATGTAATCATCTGCCCCTGCTTCTAGACCTCTGACGACGTCTTCAGTCTCACCTTTTGCAGTAAGCATGATGATTGGAACCATAGATTCGGCGCGTATTAATTTACAAACTTCAACTCCATCGATTCCAGGCAACATAACATCGAGAAGAATTAGATCTGGAGTTTTTTTGCGAAATGCATCTAGCGCTTCATCGCCACGGCTTACTAAATCCACATCGATGCCAGCATCGTTTAAAACGATGCCAAGCATCTCTGCGAGATCATGGTCGTCATCGACGACCATTACTAATGTCATTAGCTCCCGTGTTCCCAGGAATTCAAATACATATCCTGAGCCGGTGTTAGCACATCAATTCGTCCACCCATACTGATCAATTTAAGCGCTGCTACTTCCTTGTCGATGTAAGTAGGCACTTCGTGCACACCAGGCTTTAGATTTTTAGCTTCCTTAACCAAGTATTCGGCTGTAAGTGCTTGATCAGAAAATGACATGTCCATTACAGATGCTGGGTGACCTTCTGCAGCTCCCAAGTTAACTAAGCGACCTTCTGCAAGTAGAAGTAAACGTCGTCCATCTTTGAGTACATATTCATCTGTCTGGTGACGCATTTTTTCATTCTTTTGCTTTGAGTTTTGTTCAAGCCAAGCAACGTCAATTTCAATATCAAAGTGTCCCGAGTTAGCCATGATAGCTCCATCCTTCATGACTGCAAAGTGTTCGTCACGGAGAACATCGCGGTTGCCCGTTACGGTAATGAACACGTCACCGATTTTTGCTGCATCTGCCATTGGCATTACTCGGAAACCTTGCATCATTGCATCTAATGCTTTTGTTGGATCAATCTCAGTAACAATTACATCAGAGCCCATTCCTTTTGCTCGCTCTGCTACACCTTTTCCGCAATAGCCAAAACCAGCTACAACAACGATTCTTCCTGCTAGCAAAAAGTTAGTAGCGCGAAACACGGCATCTAAGGTTGATTGACCTGTTCCGTAGCGATTATCAAACATATGTTTTGTATCAGTATCGTTTACAGCAATCATTGGAAACTGTAACGCTCCATCTTTTGCCATTTGGTTCAGGCGAATTACTCCGGTAGTTGTCTCTTCGCAACCTCCAGCGATGTTTGGAATTAATTCTTTGCGAGTTGTATGAAGTGTGTTTACAAGGTCGCAGCCATCATCAAAAACTTGGTGCGGTTGAATGTCTAGAGCAGCATTAATGTGCTTGTAGTAACCATCGCGATCAACTGCGTTACGTGCAAATACGCTAATGCCATATTCGTGGACCAAGGCCGCTGCAGTGTCATCTTGTGTTGACAAAGGATTTGATGCACAAAGAGCAATATCTGCTCCACCTGCTTTGAGTACGCGCATCAAGTTTGCTGTCTCAGTAGTTACGTGCATACATGCTGCAATTCTTACCCCAGCAAATGGTTGTGACTTTTCAAAGCGCTCACGAATCTGTGCAAGAACTGGCATATTGCGCTCAGCCCATTCAATTTTCTTGCGACCAGCAGCGGCTAAGGATGCATCTGCAATGTCATGCTTTGGAAGTGTTGCAGTAACAGGAACGTTCATTTGATTCTCCTTATAAGGTATTTAAAGTACTAATTGGATACCTAAGGCGTAGGGCTCTACTGTGCTAGGCGGCTATGTGCATAGATTACTGCCCCAACACTATAAATTCGTAATGGAAAACGGGCGCTAATTTCGAATTAAAGCCAGAACTTGATCACGTATCGACTGCATCTGAGCCTGATCTTTAGCCTCAACGTTGAGCCTTAGCAATGGTTCAGTGTTTGAGGGCCGAAGGTTAAACCACCAGCTATCACCATTTATGGTCAGGCCATCTAAGTAATCGATCTCAACCTCAGTCGATGAAAATCGCTCTTTTACATTCTCGGTCGCCTGTTGTACATCCTCTACCTTTGTATTTATCTCCCCACTTTGTACATACCGAGAGTAAGAGGCTAATAGCTCAGAGATGCTCTCTTTACTTGTTCCAAGTGCTGCAATGGCATGTAAGGCTGCCAAAGCACCAGAGTCGGCGCGCCAGAAATCTTTGAAATAGAAATGCCCCGAATGCTCTCCACCAAAAACAGCACCGCTTTCTGCCATTAATTTCTTAATATTTGAATGACCGACCCGAGATCGTAGCCCGATGCCCTTATTTTCAGAGATCACCTCTTGAACTGTACGAGATGAAATCAAGTTATAAATTATTTTTGAGCCAGGATTTTTCTTTAGCTCGCGTTCGGCAATTAATGCCGTAAGGGCAGAGGGATTGATCCCCTCACCCTTTTCATCGACAAGAAAGCAGCGATCAGCATCTCCATCAAAGGCTAGCCCAAGATCTGCTGAATGTTCTTTTACTGCTTTTTTCAGATCTACCAAAGTGGTTTCATCAAGTGGATTTGCCTCATGGTTTGGAAAACTGCCATCTAATTCAAAGTACATAGGGATCACTTCGCAGTTGAGTCTGGCAAAAATTGCCGGGGCTGTATAGCCGGCCATGCCGTTTCCGGCATCAATGACTAACTTAAGTGGACGAATTTCACGAAGATTCACAAGAGTTAATAAATGATCTACATATTCTTCCAACATGTTTTGGTGCTTTTCAATGCCTACATTTCTAAGTGTGATTGGTGAGCCTTCTCGAACGAATTTTTCAATCGCTAAAAGTCCTGATTCCTTACCTATGGGGCGGGCCTGGCTAAGGCAAAGTTTTATTCCGTTGTACTCAGCAGGGTTATGGCTTGCAGTAAACATTGCACCAGGTAAACCAAGTTTGCCCGAAGCAAAGTACATTAAATCTGTAGAGGCTAAGCCAATTCGAATTACATCCATACCTTGAGATGTTACGCCCGCTGAAAAAGCTTCAGCTAAAAACGGTGAAGAAGGGCGCATGTCTTCACCGATTACTACTGTTGCAGGTTCACGTTCTATCTGTAAAAAACGTGCAAATGCTACGCCTGTTTCAAATGCAAAATCAGAATCTATCTCACTATCAACAAGCCCACGGATGTCGTAGGCCTTAAATAAATTTGGTGAAATATCCATTAACTATTTAATTTGGGACAGAGCGTAAATGTCCGCGACGGCCGATCTGTTGTCCTGAAGGAGCTGCATTTGTTGAAGAGGTCTTTCCAACGCTTTGTGTTGCAATTTCTCTTACCGCATCTGCAATAACCATTAAATCATCATCGCTAGGACCGAAATCTTCATTTGTTATCTCAGCTTTGATCACACTCCAGCCATTTGGAACTTTTAATCTAGTTCCATGCAAGACACAAAGATCATATGCGTGAGGTTCTGAATATGTTGCTAGAGGACCAACTACTGCCGTTGACTCTGAATAAACATAGGTCAAGGTCATAGTTGCAAAGGATTTACAACCAGCTCGGGAGCAACTGCGTCCACCTTGGATTCTCATGAACTTAAGGTTAGTGGGATGAGATGAGAAATCTTGGGATTATCAAGGATTCAAAACTTGAATGTTTGAATCCGGGATTTCTGTCTTTGCCAATTCACTACCAATAGCAAAGGGGAAATACCCAATTCCATTGACCGAAGTCACAATGGCCCCAGCAAAGCTGCCTTTTTTAACCTTCGTGATTGTCAGAGTACGGGCAGAAGATGGGGGTCTCCAGGTCGCGACATCATTTCCGACCACGCTCTTACTTACGGTTTTTCCATTGTCCAATTTCAGATCTATTGAAACATTGATCTGATCACCGGCAAATACTATTAATGGTGATAATCCGGTAATCGCCATTGTTAACTCTGAGAGCTCTGGAGCAGGTGTACTCCACACATAATCGGATTTTCCAGAGGTGGTTATTCTAGATTTCACTGCCGCCAATATTGGCTCTGTCGCATTAATCCTGATTGCAAATGCCTCTGATGAAACTTCTGGTTTCAAAACAAACTCTGTAACTTGACCCGCTGAAATCAACCGTGAGTTAAGACCTACTGGAATAAAAACACCATCAGCAGAGAGAACTTCTACAGTTATATCTGCGTCAACTTGCCCTGGGGTTAAAACTCGAATCGTATGGCCCTGTGAGTTTGATTGACCTCGCACAGGTTTTTGAGCTGGTATCGCTGGAATAGTTAGTGACTTACTTGCAGAATTTACGGAATTTATCAGGTCTCCACCAATACTTCGAAGACCCTGACCCTGCTCATCGATCACAAAAGAGTTTATTCGCCCGGATTGAGGCTCAACCAACAACGCTAATGCTTGATCTCCTGGAGCGAAAGTATCTACAGGTATGACTGCAAAATTCTTTGCTTTTACATTAATTGTCTGTAGTTGTTGCTTACCATTTTCAGAAAACGCCTGAATTTCAACAATTGAATCACTGAGTCCAGAGTTGATAACCACTAGGCGTGCTCTCGTAGTTACATCGGCGCTTGCACCGACAAACCACTGTGAAGTCACAGGGCCTATGCAAAGCGCTGCTCCACCCCACCGACCTGCGCGACTTTGCCAAACAACTGGCGTAGTGACTTCACTGTTAACCAATAGGGAATCAGCGATAACGGGGAGCCTTGAGAGCTTTGCTGCTGAGGTTTTTGCGGTTCTATCTTGCAACCTTTGAAATTGAGTTTTTGTTGATCCTAATGAAATTTGTGAAGACAAACCTGCCAAAGTAGGTGGGCAGACAACAGCGGGGAAAGATTCGGTATAGGTCTTTGTTGATCTGGTTGCATCAACAAGGTTTGCTAAACCAAATATGATAAGAAATATTGTGATGAATTGAATTGGCCTAGTTAACTTCATGCCAACTCCGAATCGGATATCTCACGCTTACGGCGACCACCGGGAAGGGCTAAAACAAGAAGCGTGACAAAAAAGATAAGTTGTAGTGAGATCCAACCTCGACGAATAGTTCCATCGTGAATGAGGGTGATTTCACCTGCTTGCTCCACTTTAAATGTTGGTAGACCCTGTTCATTTCTACTACGTTCAAGTCGATACCCATCTTGAAGTACTTGCCAAGAACGGTTATAGGTTTCAGTTAAAACCAAGGTTCCTGCGGAGGGAAGATTTGTTCGCGCTCCCTCAACACCAGATTCCAAAAATATTGTATAACCGTTTTCGGTCTTGAAGATTAACCGTCCAGTTTCTCCTGCTACTTGCCACACAACGCCGGCAGATGTCTCAGATGTTCTAGTAAATCCCCCAAGACCATCTATGGCTCGAATTGTCTCTTTCTCGATTGGAGCTTTTGCAAAAACATATTTAATTCCGTGATCGCTAAGGGTAGTGCTGCTGGTAATACCTGAACCATCAATGAGCCCGAGAGCGGCCTGTGCAATCGCCTCGGTCTGTTCTGGTGCGACATCAGGATCGCTCAAAGAAATATCTTTACCACGTGAAATAAAGTATTGAATCTTGCTTTGGTTTGCCGATGAAGCTTCTCGTAGAACTAAGATTTTTACATCACCCTCCACATTTAAAAATGCCGGCATTACAGTTGCACGATTGGCTTGTACAAGGGATTGGGCCCCAGTTGTGACTGAAAATACTGAAGCTAAAACACCATAAACGATTGTTGTCAGCAATAGAAATGCAGATAAATAGTGTCGATAGTGAATATGACTTAACACCAACGTTGGTCGCAAGCGATCTAACAAAACAGTACCTGAACAAATTGCTGCCAAAGTGGCAAGTGCGATAATTGGTCCGGCCCACACCTTTGTAGTTGCTTCGTTACCGTGTGTAGATACATCGATTGAGCTTATTACCGCAGCTAAAGCCAATAGACCAACTCCATACTCTGCAATCCTGCGGGCATTTGTTGAAGAGAACAAAGAAACAAACAGAACTAACAAGATTGGGCTAACCAACCAGATTGGTAGAAATCCACCCGGATCTCCTAAAACAGTTTTAACAACTCCGGCTCCTGGTATTGCAATTCCTGGCTCAGCTAAGAACCGACTTGGTTGAACTATCGCCTCAAGTGAATAAGGGATGTTGACTAAAAAGGGTACGAATACTGTAAAAGCACGCTTCTTAAATCTATCTGCATAAAGTTCATCATTTGCCAACTTTGCATGCTTTTCGTAATCTGAAATTGAAATGACAATCAGACCAATAATGGCCACCACAAAGATCATCAATGTAAAGGCGTAGAGGAGTGAGAGAAGTAATGCAGTCGCAAAAACTTGTCGCCAACTTAGTTTTTCAATAGTTTCCCACTTATAAATGGTGGTTATAATAAATGGAGCAAGCGCCAAAATGACAAGCGTTGCTAACCTTCCAGAACTAATTGCGGCAAGAGTTACCGGGGACATTGCGTAAAGAAATGCCGCAGGAATTGATATCCATAAGTTTTGAGTTAATTTCTTTAACAAATGCAGAGCTGACCACATAATCAATAGAGGCGCGATTAAAAATAGTAACGTCACGAAAAATGATGCATTACCAAGTGTGAGAATTGATCCCAAGGCAATTATTGCAACCCATGTTGGCGTCGCACTCGAAGATCCCATACCTACTTGATGCCAAGATTCAAAGTAAACGCGCCATAAATCTGTTGCTCCCTTAGGAGTCAAGGCAAGTGCACCACCAACTAGGTCACCAAATCTTTGTCTTGAATTGAGTAAAGTTATTAAGCCAAGAGTGAGAAATCCCAAGATTTCTGGTCTCTTGAAAAACTTAGCCCATTCATTACTTTTTACAGGTGTGAGTAGATCTTCATCTTCTTCGTTTGATTCTAAAACTGATGAAGTTTGGCTTGCTTGCTCATGGCGAAACAGTTTAGCTCTGATAGTTTCAATTACATGTTCACTCCCATGGCGAATCTGCGACCAACGGGGAGGGATATAGGCCGAAACAACCCGTGATGAAACTAAGCGATGTTTTTTGCGAAACCTTCGAGCCTGGAGAATTCGTTGTGGCTTAATGAGTAACGTTGTAATCGCAAGTAGTTCATCTCCGGCATAACCAGGCAGTTTGAGGAGTAAATATCCAATTGCTCGTGCAAATGCTGAGCCAAGGAGTTGAATGATAAGCCAAGGCAGCATCCACCAGGTTGAGTTGGCCAAAAGAACATAGGCTGCGTTGCGGCGATCTAATAGAAGCGGACGGTGCAGTAGTGCGCCTTCTACGTCAACAACTCTGCGCTCATTTGCCGCAGCTTGTGCGTGATAAGCAACCGCATTTGTTGCCGCAAGAACAGAGTGTCCAGCAATTCGAACTCGCCATCCAAAATCAACATCATCTCTAAAGAGAGTCAGATTTGGATCAAGTCCGCCAAGTTCTTCAAAAACATCTCGTCGTATCAATGCACCTGCAGTGCTAACTGCCAACACATCATGATTACCATCATGTTGGCCTTGGTCGTACTCGTTAACTTCAAGACCTGTCCAGCGCGCACCATTGCCGGCAATGCTGACTCCAGCTTCAAGTAAGTGTGTTCGATCATGCCAACCAAGAAGTTTGGGTCCAGCCATAACAACTTGCGGACGATCTTGTACTGCAGCAAGAAGTTGAGCGAGCGCAGTTGGTGCTGGAGCGCAGTCATCATGGATCAACCAGATCCATTCATCAGTTTCACATGCGGGCAAAGTTTGCAGTGCAAGAGAAATCGCCTGGCCATAACCAACATCAGGTTCGGTTGTTATAAATGGAATTCTTGCTGACTTTAATAACTTCGTCGAAGAATCAGTTGAACCTGTGTCGATTCCAGAAATAAAATCTATAGGACGAGTTTGAGAACCAAGGGCTGCAACAACTTCAGGTAACCACAAAGCTCCATTGTGTGTAACTAGAACCGCAACAATGCGGAACTTATCGTCTGCAGCTTTTGTGGCCATGAATACACCTCGCTATCTCAAAAGAGACTCGCTATCTCAAAAGAGATAAAGGGAAATTAACTTTATGCAGATCGGCGCTTTAGGCGGCGGCGTTCACGCTCTGATAGTCCGCCCCAAATTCCAAAACGTTCATCGTGTGCAAGTGCATATTCCAAACACTCTGCACGAACATCACAGGAAAGACATACGCGCTTTGCTTCGCGAGTTGAGCCACCTTTT
>CAIUSQ010000071.1 GCA_903901905.1 uncultured Actinomycetes bacterium | reverse complement strand
GCAGGTAGTTTGAAGTATTGGGCATCTTTCGATCCATACTTCAACTGGAACGGTGTAAAACCACCGGTTTCTGGAGTGGTACGATCGTTGAGTGTAAAGGTGATAAGCGGTAAAACTGTATCATCAGACCACCTGTCTTTGAACCCTTTCTCAAACACTAGAGTACGTAGGTGACGAAGGATTTGCTTGATCGAACCTTCAACACCGTTAGACTCATGTCGTCCTACCAAACTGACTTTGTGTCTAACTCCAAAAATTTCATTAATTCTAGATACTGCCTTGCTCATAAACGCCGAACCTGGATCCGATGCAATTTCATCGAATAAGCCAAACGTCGAATAATGCCTGATCAGGGCTGCAAGTACTGTATCTTCATCATAGCTCTTACAAGGATAGATACTTACAAAGTGCGAATAGTGCTCTACTATAACTATTGCTACTTTGTTTCCATTTTTGTCCTCTGGAGTAACTGCCATGTGGTCTATTCCAATTCTGGTTCTATATTCGTCAGGTTTCAGGGTCTTTGTCACTGACTCAAGACCGCGAATGCCCACATCTCGCATTTTCTGACATACCGCACATTCCTTTACGAATTGACGAACCATCTCTACACTAATATGTTCTCTCGGGAATGCGTTCTTGAAACGCCTCCACGTCTCGTACGCTCCAAAATGAAATCGGTATCCCCCATGCACGCTCTTTAACGCTTCGTCCACTGTTAAAGCCTTGGCATCAGGTGTCTTATCCTCCCTGACTTCATCATACATGTACATTCTCGATATCCAGTCTGCAACCTTGTTCTCCCTTCCTGGGATATGTCTTACTAGGAAATCGTATGACTGTAACAAGGTGCGCCATCGGACAATGATTGGACTTTGCGATGACTCGATCCACTGCAAATTGCGGTGATCGGACTCGACTAGGAACTCCTTCCCTTTTAGATAGTAATCAAAGGATGAAACACTATAGTAAATTGCAAATGCTTCTCTCTTATATGCGTCCCATTTTTCCGCTGCACCGGATAACCGTTTACTGCAGAACGCGATAGGTTGATGTGTTTCAACCCCATCTTCAGATACATAAATTTGGAACAGTATACCACCTACAGCATTCTCCGATGCATCGCATCTTATAACCCATTTCAACTTATAGTCTGGGAAGTATAACGTAGCTGCCTCAGTCAATGCTTCCTTAAATCGATCGAAATAGTCCTTGTAATTCACTTTCCAAGTGTCAGGCTTCCAACTAAAATCATCGTGCGTCATTTCATACAGTTTGGCCGACCACTCACTATAATTTGCTATGTGATGGTGAAAAAATAACGCCGCCCCTAAGAATGATTGCATCTGCTTTTTGTTGGTTGGAAACTCGAGTTCATTGATCGCCCTTTTCCTCGACTCGCTGAGCTTCCAAGTTCCCTTGCTTACTTCATATCCGAAGAACGTCACTGTGTCAACTCCTATCCATGACTTCTTCAGTTTTAGCACGATTCCATATTCCTCGCACCTTATTAGCACTTTCTCAAATTTGTCACATGCGTCTTCGTAATCATTTGCTAAAATGAGGAAATTGTCGAAGATAACAATTGTCCATTCTTCAAAATCATGGAAAATTTCCCTTACTATCTGCTGAAGTAAACCACTTGCTGGTCCTACTCCTTCAGGTAGAAACTTTGGCTTGTACAGACCCCACGGTGTCTTCACGCTCAATAGGTCTGAGAATTCCGGTGATAACGGAATTTGGTGAAAACTATTGGCCATATCCAAGTCTATATATACGCTGAATTTCGCCGCTTTCATCAGCTCATACTGTACAATCGGTATTGGTTGCTGCGGTATCTTGATCAGCTTGTTTACTTCTCTATAGTCTCCACAGAATCTTATGAACGGGTTGGTTGCTTTTGGTGCAATAACCAACGGCGACGCTACAGAACTTGTTGACTTCTCATAAAAGTAAGTTAACAACCTCATAAACTCTCCCTTCGCTGGTTTATATAACTCTTCTCTAATTGGTCTTGCATGTGGGGTCAGCCTTGACGGCAACGGTTGCGTCGTTTCCAGAACAACGGGCTTTATCTTCAATCCGTTCCATTTGCTCGGGCTAAATGTCTCGCATGCTCTATTTGACTCCAGCATACCTCGCAACCTTGGCGTCGCTGCCATCATTTTTGGCTCAACTTGCTGGTTGAAAGTCTCTAGATATTCTTTCCTTGCATCTTCCACACTTGTCTCCATAAAGTAGGCAATGTCTTCCCCAAATGCTAGTGGGTCTGGTGTGCTCATTTCTTCCTCACAAGGTTCGTCCTTCATTGACCACGGTCTCAATACAGCACCCGGTATGATATCGTTCACATCTTGTCCTGCACATGCCTGTATAGCTGCTACTACAACTTCCATTCTGTCATCTTCGAAAACTACTGCTTTGTGTTTAGGCGACACCAAATACACTGTTTCTTCTATCATATTTTCACTCAATTCAACTGCCTCGCTTGCATCACTGCCTTCATCAGTAGTGTAGCCTTCGTCAGCGGAATCTCTATGCACATGTCTAACTTTATCCTTATCTTTCTTTACCATCTCCTTGAGCCTGGTGTAGGATATTAGCTTTGACGTGGCCCTCTTCGCTAATGCCTGCATTCGCTTAACTCTGGGCGACTTGCGGTAAAGCTCGTCTTCCAATTCATTACATATGTCGTTGACTTCGTCTATAATGGATTGGCCTCCTAGCAGCTTCCTTGGTCTCTTACTCGCAGCATTGTTCATTATGCAAGCGAAATACTCAAAGAAGTTGCCTAACAAATCAGGTAATCCAATAATCATTTGGTTGTTCATAGTTTCAACTACGAACATTTCTACAGTTATTGGCTCCCATTCTTTATCGTAGTCGTCAATTGGGATGACTTCTATTATTACTGTTTGCTTGATATGTATCTGTGTCTTACCATCTCCCAATACAGCTCGATGACTACATGGTTCGTATACTAGCTCTGATTCGGGAAACAACTCTAAGGCTCCTCTGCCGATATAGCTTCCTGAACTTGCTCCAGTATCATATGTAGTTCTCGGGCATGTCATTACAGTACCCGCAATTTTCATCTTAGCTTCTCTATTTAAAGCTGATTTCCTTAACGTTCTGGGGATGTCTATATTCATGGCCAAGAGTAACGCCTTGTGTCTGGATTCTTCTACGAAGTTGTTAGATTCCTCAATAACTTGACACTGCGGATATATACCGTCTCTGAAGCTATCGTCTGTACTTGTTATTGCACACTCACAGTTACCATCACAGCTTTGCATCACGGCGAGGTCTGATTCCATCTTTATCCGTTTGAGCCTCTTAGGATTCTTTAGCACCTTCGTTACTTGCGGTACTTCCTGCTTTTGTTGAACCTTAAGTATCAAAGGGCAATGGTCGCTTATGGTATCGCAACCGATTGGATGATAATGATTCGCTCCTATTATTTTCAACTGACTCTTCTCTCGTATCATATTATTTGAACACAGCATGTAGTCGAACCTATATCCCCTGTTATGTTCATAGTTCTTCATTCCTCTCCTCCAACATGTATACGCTCCTTTGTATACGGGATTGTGTTCCCTGTATGCATCTACTAAACTGTTCTGCTTCATATGCCAGTCAAACGAGAATC
>CAIUSQ010000070.1 GCA_903901905.1 uncultured Actinomycetes bacterium | reverse complement strand
GTGGTGCGTTGTCTATGCATCACTGACATATTTTGGTGGATCAACTGCAGGCATTGTTCCAATTGCAGTAGGTATTGCATTGATCTCTGTTTGGGGTTCTTACTATGGTTCCGACAAATTAGTTTTAACTATGACTGGTGCAAAACTAATTCAAGAATCAGATAATCCAAAACTCTTTGGACTTATTCATGAAGTGATCATCGCATCTGGTATGCCAATGCCTAAGGTGGCAATAGTTGTTGATAGCGCGCCCAATGCCTTTGCCACTGGTCGTAACCCTGAGCACGCTCTGATTGCCTTTACAACGGGAATTTTAGATGCAATGGATCGCGATCAATTGCAGGGTGTAATTGCACATGAGATGGCACATGTTGCAAACCGCGACACTTTAGTGAGCGCAGTTGCAGCAACAACGGCAGGTGCCATTGCAATTGTCTCTGACATGTTAACTCGCATGATGTTTTTTGGTGGTCGCAGAGATAACAACGGCAACGGTAATCCGATCGCACTTGTTTTTTCTCTTATTATTTTAATCTTGGCACCGATTGCTGCAATCATGCTTAAATCTGCAATTTCCAGAAAGCGTGAATCTTTGGCAGATGCAACAGCGGTTTCATTTACTAGAAACCCCGCAGGACTTCGTTCAGCGTTAGAAATTCTCGCCTCTGATTCCACAGTTGTTCAACAGCGCTCTACTGCCGTTGCACATATCTGGATTGAGTCTCCGTTAGATTCAAAATCTGTATCAAAACTGTTTTCTACACACCCACCGATTCAAGAGAGAATCGCAGTTCTTCGCTCAATGGAGTCCCTAGGTTAATTGCTAGTTATTAACTTCTAGTTATTAAATTGCAGCGTAAACACTGCGCCTTTTCCTAGATCTGAAGCAACTGAAACCGAACCCCCATGTGCTTGCATTACAGCATCAACAATAGAAAGCCCTAAACCACTTCCATCTTGTGCATTCCTCTGACGTGAAGGATCCACCCTGTAGAACCTTTCAAATACTCGAGCTTGATCCTCTTTTGATAATCCCGGACCGTTATCTGCAACCGATACAAAAGCACCCGTTTGATTTGATCCAACAATAACTTTAATTGCTGTTCCCGGTGGAGTATGCGCGCGCGCATTGGCAAGCAAGTTGGTCACTACTTGATAAATCTTGTCAGCATCACCGATTGTCATAACACCGGCTGTGATCTGCGTTGTAACGCTGTGGTCTGGTCCAGATGCAGCAGCCGATGTAACAGCTTCCTTTACTAAAACACTCAAATCAAAACTATCCATTACAAGTTCTCTAGATTGATCAAGGCGTGCCAGCATCAATAGATCTTCAACCAAGTAGCCCATACGAATTGATTCTTTTTCAATACGCAAAATTAACTCTTTAGTTTTCTCACCTTCCGGAACAGCGCCTTGACGATGAAGCTCTGCAAAACCACGGATTGCAGTTAATGGTGTCCTAAGTTCATGGCTTGCATCTGCAACAAAGCGACGCAGTTTATTCTCACTCAATGTTCGGGCAGAAAAAGACTCTTCAATACGCGAGAGCATTATGTTAAGTGATGTACTGAGGCGACCAACTTCTGTATCAGGTTCAAAATTTTCTAAACGAGCAGATAGATCTCCGGCAGCAATTTTCTCTGCTGTGTCTTCAATCTTTTCAAGTGGACGCATAGAGATTTTAATTACCTGTCTTGAGGCAAAGGCAATAAAGAAAAGAACTAACGCACCAATGATTGTAAAGACAACACCAATACGCCTGGTGGTTTTATCAAAATCCTCTAATGATTGAGCAACAATTACTGAGCCAAGTGAAGAAGGTAAAACCGTTGTGGCAACGCGAAAATCAGCGCCAGGTGCCTCAATAGTAAATGGCTTGTCGCCAAACTGCTCAACCTGGCTAGGTAGTAAACCCATCACATACTCTGTAATTTGATTTGAGTTTAGATCTCCACCAAGTCCACCAACAAGATTTCCAAATGGGTCTAAAACCGTTACAGAGATAGATGTTGGAACTCGATTAAGAGGTGCGGCAGCACGGTTATTAAATCCTCTGGATGAATCTTGCGAACTGTCATCTTCAATACCTGCACGATCTAATTGATCGGTAGTTCCTCCGACAACACTGAGCAGCTGTTCATCTACTTGATTAATTAGATAGTCACGCAAAAGAGCCTGTGAACCGATACCTGCACCAATAAAACCAAAAGCCGAAAGAATGAGAACTCCAGCGGTTAAACGATCCCGCAAACTCCAATTGGTTAAACTAAATTGAAGTATGCCGGGTCTCATAGTTTATTGTGGCGGCAACCTAAGGCGATAGCCAACTCCTCGGACTGTATGGATCAGTGGTGGGTCGAAAGAATCGATCTTCTTGCGAAGATAAGAGATATAGGTCTCGACGATGCCCATGTCTCCGCGGAAATCGTACTGCCACACATGATCCAAAATTTGAGCCTTAGAAACAACGCGGTCGGCGTTGATAATTAAATAGCGAAGCAGTGCGAACTCTGTTGGAGAAAGATCTAGCAACTGTCCAGCGCGACGAACTTCGTGTGTTGCCTCATCTAGCTCAAGGTCTGCAAAGCGCATCTTTTCATCATCGACTTCAATTGCATCAACACCTGTTCGACGCAAGAGCGCACGAAGGCGTGCAACTAACTCTTCTAAAGAAAATGGCTTAGTCATGTAATCATCGCCGCCAAGAGTTAAACCTTTAACTTTGTCATCCATGCCATCTTTTGCAGTAAGAAATAGAACTCCTGTATCAACGCCTTCGTTACGAATCTTTTTGCAGACTTCAAAGCCATCTAGATCGGGCAACATAACATCTAGAACCATTGCATGAGGTTTAAACTCTTCAGCAATCAGTAACGCTTCTGCGCCATTGGCAGCTGTGCGAACATCAAATCCCACGAAGCGAAGACTTGTTGAGATTAATTCGCTAATGCTTGCTTCATCATCAACGACAAGAATGCGTTGCCCATTGGTGGTCTTTGAATTAACTCGATCTAGTGTGGTTGTCATGGCTACACAATGCTCTCATAAACTGAAGATTTGCTGAGAATACGCCCAAATTCACACGGGAAATAGTGCCAACACTCCTAGAGTAAAGAGGGTTTATTAGCTCTCTTTCACACTGCGGAGCAAAACCTGAGCAACATCCAAAACTTCAACAGCAGACTCTTTTGCATTCATGCCATCACTTGTCATTACGCGGCAGAAAGGGCAGGCAACTGCAAGCTCTGTTGCACCAGTTGCAATCGCCTCTTCAACGCGGTTGATATTAATACGTGTACCAATTTTCTCTTCCATCCACATACGCCCACCACCTGCGCCACAACAAAATGAGCGCTCTTTATTTCGTGGCATCTCAATAATCTCAATACCAGTTGCTTCCAAAACTTCGCGAGGTGGTTGATAGATCTCGTTGTGTCGGCCCAGATAACAAGGATCGTGATAAGTCATTGCAGTGTGTGACATCTTTATTGGAACTAATCGCTTTTCGCGGATTAACTGATTAAGAAGTTGTGTGTGGTGAACCATTTCAAGGTCATAGCCTTGTTGCCCATAGTCGCGGCCAATTGTTGTAAAGCAGTGAGGGCAGGTGACAACAACTTTCTTCTTACCCTTTGGTCGATCACCAAATACTTCTTTAAATGTCTCAATGTTTTCGCGAGAGAGAATCTGGTACAAGAACTCATTACCGGCGCGACGCGCAGGATCGCCAGTACATGTCTCTTTCTTGCCCAAGACTGCAAAGTTAACTCCGGCCATATACAACAGCTCTGCAACTGCCTTTGTTGTCTTCTTTGCACGCTCTTCATAAGCACCGGCGCAACCAACCCAGAACAAGTACTCAACTTCTTCTGGCAGAGCACCTTCAATCACATTAACTGGAAAGTCACACTCTGCAATCCATCCTTCACGATCTGTGCGATTGGCACCCCACGGGTTTCCAGTTTTTTCTAGATTTCTAAACGTTCCACCAAGCTCTGAAGGAAACTCTGACTCAACTAAAACTTGAAAGCGGCGCATGTTAACAATGTGATCAATATGTTCGATATCAACTGGACACTCATTTACACAAGCACCACATGTAGTACAGGACCAAAGGACATCTAGAGAGATAGGTGAAAGATCGCCAACTAACGCTTCATTTTCAACGGTTTTAGCAAAGGCATGATCGCGCATAGCCATGATCAAAAGCTTTGGCGACAATGGTTTTTCCGTGTGCCAAGCAGGGCACTGTGACTGACAACGTCCGCACTCGGTGCACGATGTCATATCTAACAAACCCTTCCAGGTTATGTCAGCGCGAGTTCCTAAACCAAATACATCATCTTCTTTTGGATCTTCAAAGTTAATCTCTTCTCCATGAGAAAGCATAGGAGGCAACGCGCCAAGTGAAGATTTTCCATCAGCATTTCTGCGGTAGAAGATATTGAAAGGCGCCAAGAAGCGGTGCCAAGCCACACCCATTGTTAGATTTGATGCAATAACAATGAACCATGCCATTGAACCAACAATTTTGATTGCTGCAACTAATTGAATAGTTGAAGTGAGCTGTGCCAAAGTCCAAGCCTTAAACATGTCGGCAATAAACCAGGTCGTAACAAAGTGGCGGTTCCACGCAGTCTCATCAGAGAGTGCACCTTCTAGTCCGCGCAGCGCAATAACGCAGAAAACAATAAGCAAGATTGTGAACTCAACGTAGTAAGCCTTAGCCATTCCGCTGCC
>CAIUSQ010000069.1 GCA_903901905.1 uncultured Actinomycetes bacterium | reverse complement strand
CAGGTTCACTACAACTTACTTGCAGCAACAGATGGAAAGATTGAAACCGATCAATCCACTATCCGCATGGAGGCTGTGCCTGCAAAAGGTTCAAATATTAAGCAGCTGCAGCTAGAACTATTTGCAGCCCCCGTTGAATTAGCATGCCCACCAGGTGTTACTGGACCGCTCTGTGATCGCAGACAGTCAATGCTTGATCTTGCATCGCGCACCGATCCACTCAGTGCACAGCAAGCCAATGCACTCAATTACATCTGCGGACAAAACCCCAACAGACCCATGCCGTCATTAACTTCAAGATGTGACAAAGTGATGAACAAATACTTCAGCATTGTTGCAGCAGGCCCACATATGCACCTATTGGGACGATCATTAAAGATGACTCTTAACCCAGGAAGAGCAGACGCAAAAACGATTCTAGATGTGCCTTATTACAACTTTGATGATCAATCAGCGACTTATTTGAAGACACCCATTGCCGTAAACCCTGGTGACACGATTCGCGTTGAGTGCACATTTGATCCAACTTTAAGACAAAAGATTCCACAGCTAATGAGCCTAGAGCCACGTTATGTCACATGGGGCGAAGGATCATCAGATGAAATGTGTCTAGGCGTTCTCTCTGGCACAACCAACTAACTATCCGTAGATAGTGTCTTGCTCTAAATCATCAGGGCCTGCAACAGGTTTTGCTCTGCGCGCTCTCCACGCCACCGTAGACCACAGCGCCCACACCACCAATAACGGCTGAAAGAACAAGCGCACCAGACGTGATGTGTCACTATCTAAACCAAATGCATCAACACCATTTAGATACTGAGAGATGTTGCCCGGAAAGATAGCCACAAAGAAAGCTGCAACAACCCAACCCACCTGTACTCGATACCCCCACAACCCAATAAGGCACAGACCCAAAACAATCTCTACTACCCCAGATGCAACGACAACAAAATCTGCATAATCTTTTAACAACGTGGGAACCTGTGCCTGAAACTCCTGGCGGTTAGTAGTTAAATGCCCAATACCTGCATAGGTAAGTGCCAACCCCAAAGCAACCTGTGCAACCTTACGAATGGATTCCATCATATTAAAGTGGAACAAACTCCTTGAGCCAAGATTCGGGCAATATTGTTATCTCGGCATCTGTTTCATCTACATACTTTCGGTTTACTCTCTCCTGTTCATCTAGTTGCCACATCTCAACTAAGAACTTAACCAATCTTGCAGCAGCCAAAGTATTCTTCATTCCTTCTGGAGTGGACGCAGGAGCAGCAATCTTTCCTATCGATCCCAGAAACTCAGCTGACTGGTTGAAATCCAACTCTTCTGGCCAGTTGAAAAAAGTTGGTTCGACCATATTTTTTCGCCTCTTTGCATCTTCTGATTTAAACAACTCGTAAGCAAGAATTGCATCTTTTGCGGCTTTTTTCGCTTCGAGCAGAAATGGTTTTGCCTTTAGGAATTTCAGCTCTGGATTATCCAGGAACTTGCCAACAGTAGATTCATTTCCGAGAGCAATTATCAATTTATTTGAAACCACGTTTGAGATATTTTGCTTGTCATTAATTAGAAATTCCCATGCGCCAGAAAGTACGCACTCACCCTTTGAGACAGAAATAGATTCAATGGTGATCTTCTCGTTTGAATGCATCTCCACAATTGCGATGCTGGCATAGTAATTATTTAGTGACATACGGGTACTTTACTTTCCAAAGGTGCAATAAGTAACAAATTTCTCAACCGATATGACTGGAATTCCCCATTCTTTGGCCTTCTTCCCTTTTCCTGACATCGTTGCTTCATCCGCAGCTACCAAAATATCGCATCCTTTTTTGGTAACGTCCTTAACGGGATGGAGTCCCACCTTCGCAGCTAAAGCCTCTAAGTCGGACCTTTGAATTGTGCTCCCGCTAAAACCGAATGCCTCACCCGTAAAGCAAACTCTTTTCCCAACACTTAAGCTATCTTCATTAGCTTGAATCAATTGCGGTGAATTCGGAATTTCAACTGGAAGATGTAGGGCTTTGGCTACCAGTTCAATCATTTCTCGCTCTTGTAATGTGATTACTCCGTCACGAAGTGCTGCCTGAATGAATGAGTCGAGATATCCCTGATGAAGGGTTTCAACTTGCAGGGAACTTACGCCTAAGTCTTCTGCCCAGTGATTTAGTTCAGCGTCTTCTTCCTTGCTAATTACCAAGTCCTGCATAGCCATGTTTAGTAAAAGTAGATAGGCGACGAATTTTTCATCCGAGGTGGGAAATGGAACCTTCTTCGTAAAGGCCTTGATTCTTTCAATTGCATCATCCGGAATTCTTTTGAAGGCTTGCCTCTGCAGCACACGTGCAGGGTTCGAATTCTTTTTGTAATTTACTTTCGCTTGAATAACTTCTTGGCCATCTTCTGATAATTTCTGAAAAATCTGCATGGTCATCCGTGCATCGCCTAAAGCACTGTGAGCATCGATTGTGTCAATCCCAAGTGCTTCGCAAGTTGCTGCCAATGAGTCACCTGTTCCTGGAAGTAAATTTCTAGAAGCGATTAGAGTACAGAATCCTTTTCCTAATTCTCCGTCAACATCCATTCTATTTAATTCTTGAGCAAGCATTCGAGCGTCAAAACTAAATTGATGTGCAACTAAAACCTTTCCATTTATAATTCGGAAAATGTCGTTTACGACTTCTTCAAATAACGGTGCCGTGGAAACCATTGAAGCCGTAATTCCGTGGATGTTGCTCTTTCCTACGTCACGTTGCGGGTTCAGTAAAGTCGACCATTCTTCAAGTATTTGACCGTTCTTGAAACTGACCAATCCAATTTCGACAATTCGGTCATTTTTATTGAAGCCAGTTGTCTCTACATCGAAAGCCACATATTCCAAGTTGTCGGTCGGGACAACAAGGTCTGCATCATTAACTTTGCTAAGTGCCCAAGGTCCTCTAATTAACCGTCCCATGACTCTCCTTACTTCGGTCCTTGATAGTGACTGTAACAAGTGCTTCTGACAAGAGCCTTACATGAAACTAAGTCTCAGAGAATTTTACATTAGATGCCCTATTTCACCCTTAACTCTTAATCGAGATCGGAGTCGCACACCTTCCTGATATTTTTACATATTCAAACGTAAAAAGTTCAGGAAGATTGAATTCTTTTATTAAATGTTCTCATCATGTTAGCAGCGATTAAAATTTGAGAATTAGATAAAAGTAATTTATGCTTTGGGAAGTTCGCTTAACCCCGAAGTAGGTCAATTAATACCGAAAAGAAGATAGTGACATCACCTACAACATCCCTTTAAGGAGGATGAGATGTCTAATGTTCAAAAACGTACTCGGGCGAATGGCGAAGGAACTATTTTCAAGAACCAGCGCCGCAGTAGATGGGTAGTCGCTTGTTATGACTACAAAGGAATAAGAAGAACTGAATCATTCAAGAAGAAGATTGATGCAGAGGCTTGGCTTGCCGAGCAAATAGCAATTCGCAAACGATCCAGAGGAACTTACGTTCTAAAGCCAAAAGAAACAGTTGAGGATTTCCTCGCAGAATGGCTTTATAGCAGACGGCACCAAATTAGATCAAACAGCTACCGTCATTACGACTCTACGATAAGAAACTTAATCAATCCGTACATTGGAATGCTTCAAGCATCGACTCTCACCGAAGGTGATGTAGAAGCTGTTCTGAATACACTTGCGGATAAAGGCTACGGTCACGGATCAATCGTTGGCGTTTTGAGAACCCTTTCAAAGTCGTACAACGATGCCATGCGAAAGAAATCTCAACTGCACAATCCAACTACGGGTGTTCAAATGCTCTCTATGAAGCCAGTCGTATCGAGAGCAATTCCAGCTCGGGATCTCGACAAGTTATATGAGGCTGCCTCTGAAAACCCATATGACTTAGCTCGACTTATGGTCGGTGCTGAGATTGGCATTAGACCCGCCGAAATAATGGGTTTGATGTGGAGTGACATCTCAGGTACCGAACTCTCGATTAACGTTGTGAGACAGGTGCAAAGAGTTAAGGGAATGAAACTACATTTCGCTGAACTGAAAACTGATCGACTAGGCCCAATTCCGATCACCGAGCGACAGTTGTCAATTCTTACAAACCATCACCGCCATTTGATGCTCAAGCGGGCTAACTGGAAGGTCGATGCAGGGGTCATTTTTCCTAACAAAATTGGAAACCTCCAAGACGAAACATCCGACAAGGAGTGGATGCGCAACCTTTGTAAGCGTGCAGGAGTTGATCCATACACTCGCTATCAACTCCGTAAAACGGCATTCACAAACTTCTTAAAAGGTGCTGACATCGGAACAACAAAGGCCTTCTCAGGACATACCTCTACAAAGACCCTGGAGGACCACTACATCACCCCGGAAAGTTCGGCAGTAAGAGAAGCTGCAAACCGTGCTGAAAGGGCGTTACTTGCGAATCAAGAAACTCGCAAAAAACAACAATCCAGATCTGTTGACTTCAATATTAGAAAGGAGGGAACGCTGTGAGTGAAGATAGCAAACAACAAAACTATTATATTCATTTGGATGTAGTTGCCAGTTTATATGGGCACAGCTCTTACACGAACCTACTGCTTAACAAAAGACTTCAAGGAAAAATTAGGTGGATTAGTTTCATTGGAACCAACGAATGGGAAGTCAGAAAAGATATTGCAGATAGATT
>CAIUSQ010000068.1 GCA_903901905.1 uncultured Actinomycetes bacterium | reverse complement strand
GTCAAGAAATGAATATCTTAAAATGTTTCAAGACTGTAAATGCACGGCTTTGGAAAGAACTAAGGAGGTCTGTGAATCGGAGAGATACCTTGGAAATAATTCCTTTGAAGATGAGCTTCGTCGCTCTTTTGATGATTTCTTGAGCCGAGTAAGAACAACATTTGGCTTCTGGCCATATAGAATTGGGGAAGAACGCCCAATCCGGTGTCCCATTTAAATGTTTAAAATAAGGCTTAAAATAGATGTGCAATTAATTTTAAAAAATTAATGTAGGGAAATCGGTTGTTGTATCCAGGTGCAGCCATAAAAGGCGCCGGCAACCAGCAAAAACCCTAATTACCATTATTGTCAAGCAGCCTATTTTTTTCAGATTCATAAAAGGTTACAAGTTTGCTGTAAGATGTTTGCTCTACTTCCACCAATGTTTCATTGCGGCTCTTGTCTCTCTCAATCTTTGCTTGTGTTGCTCATTCAATGGAACCTGTTCGAGCTTTCTTGAATACTCTCTTTGATTGCTGTTGCTACTCCATTGTTTTGTCAATGATCTCCTTATTATTTATTTTAGCTTCCATTTTTGAGTGGGACAAGGCTTGTTGAACGGCATTTTTTATTCTACCAGTTCTGTAAGAGATCTTTTGTGACATTTGGTGAAGATGCTCTAGGTCATCTTCAAGCAAATCACCAATGCCTCCAATTAATTCAACCTGATCTGATGCATGTGCAAGAACACCATGGATTTTGGGGGTAAAGCTGAGGCCTGCTAATGCCCACAAGTAATCTAAACTTGCAATAGATCGTCGTAGCTCATGTAGATCAGCATCTTTGAGTTGTCCTTGCTTTATTCGTATCTTTGAAGCAATGAAATCTAATGTGACTAGGATGTCACGATAAATTTTGCATCGTTGCTCAATAGTTTGACTGGAGCATCGATGTGGGTGCTCAATCGCATGCAATACTGCTTCAATTTCAGGGATAATTGACTTAGCTTTTGACATAAGAGCCCGACAATCAACAATGTTTAACTTACCACCGTGGTACCGAGCTGGCAATATATTGTAGCCCAAAAGGACATTCTCAATGGTTGCAACTATTGGCATATCTGACTTGGATTTCTTTTGTTGTACTTCCTTATAGGCTCTTGCTGCAGATAAATAAATTTTCCTTTTGGACGCTGCGTCTTCTTTTAGCCGCTTTTGTTCTTCCAGGAGCGAAGCAATGGCATCATCTAATTCCTCCCTCTCCAAAAGTAAAGAATTTCTATTCTCTACTGACAAGTTTCTATCCCTTAATGATTGGTTGACCCGGACCTTTTCTAACCTGAAAAGCTTCAGCTCAACTGATCCACCAGTTGAAGAAAAGACATCATACTTATCTTTTGCCTTAACGTATGAGACATCTGCATTTATCTTTGCATTCCTTACTGCTTTCTCTGCATCTGACAATACTTCGACAACTTCCTCAATGAAGCCTCGCAATGCATGTAAAATGTAGTTAACTGTTCCTATCTCAAAGTGAAGCTGAGGAAAAATGTAGTGTTGAGGCTCAATGAAATCAATTAGGGGAAGTCTAACTATACTTTTTTTATCCCTTGCTTCTTTAAGCTGTCCTGAATTTATCTGCTGCACAAATTGTT
>CAIUSQ010000067.1 GCA_903901905.1 uncultured Actinomycetes bacterium | reverse complement strand
GATGCATGTGGCTGCCAGCCAAGGTCGCGCACTCAACTCATTTGTTGTTCGCATAGCAGAGAAAGCTCACGGCTTGCAACGTCGCATCGAAGGGCCAGATGTAAAAGGCAAGCGTGTTTTGGCTGTCGAAGATACATCTACAACAGGTGGTTCAGTTTTGACGGCGGTTGAAGCGCTGAAAGAAGCTGGGGCAATTGTTGTAGGCGTTGCAGTTATTGTTGAGCGTGGTGCAAAAGATGCAATTGATGCAGCAGGTTTGGAATACCGCACCGCATATTCGCTAGCTGAATTAGGTCTTTAAGACCAATCTTTCTTTGTTCGCCATTCGCGGAAAACTTCTACAAAAATAGGTAGTGTTGTTATAAAAATAATTAAGAGTGTAATTGGCAACAGGTACGTATCTAAAGACCCTTTTATTTTTTCGCCTAAGTAGTAGCCAGCAATAACAATTCCATCCACCCAAACAATCGCGCTAATGGTGTTCCACAAGAAGAATTTCTTTTGTGAGATGCCGACAATTCCACACATCGGGTTAATTAAAGTGCGCACAAATGGTGTGAAGCGAGCAAGGAAGAGCGCTTTGCCAATGCCGTATTTCTTCAACCACTTTTCAGTGGCTGCAACCTTTGATTGATTAAAGATTCGGCTATTTGGGCGATCAAATAATTTCTTTCCATATTTATGACCGATGAAATATCCAGTCTGAGATCCGGCGATCACGCAGAGCGGACCACCAATCAAAAGACCAACTAGTGGAAGCTGAACCCCACCCAACGCTTCACTCGCGGCACCGGACGCTCCGACTCCTGCAAGAAAGAGGAGTGAATCGCCAGGAAAGAGCATTCCTACGAGTAATCCAGTCTCAGTAAACAAGATTGCAAGGATTCCAATGAAGCCAAAAGTGGAGATCAACGTCTCCGGGTGGAGCGAAGTAATTAGAGAATCCATAAGTTGAGGATAAGGTACGCGCCATGTCTTTGGCACCCAGACCACACTTCCACTTTGCGCCTGCGAGCAATTGGATGAATGACCCTAACGGGCTCATCTTTTACCGTGGCAAGTACCACCTCTTTTTTCAATACAACCCTGAAGATAATCAATGGGGAAACATGTCATGGGGACATGCGACATCAACTGATCTAATTACCTGGCAAGAACACCCTGTCGCAATCCCATACACGCCAACACATGGGATTTTTTCTGGAAGCGCCGTTGTTGATTACTTCAACACAACCGGATTTGGTTCGCTTGAAAATCCCGCGATGGTTGCCATCTACACCCAACATCAGCACGATGGTTTACGACAAGCCCAATCCATTGCCTATAGCACCGATGAAGGACTTACCTGGCAGCGCTATGAAGGCAATCCAGTACTTGATTTAGAGATGAAAGATTTCCGCGATCCGAAAGTTGTTTGGAACACTGTCAATGAAGCATGGGTAATGAGCGTTGTAAAACCACACGACCACACTGTCTGCTTCTACCAATCACAAGATTTAAAATCATGGACGCTCTTAAGTGAGTTCACAAACCAGAACGGTACCGATGGCGTCTGGGAGTGCCCAGACCTATTCCCATTGCCTGTTAATAACAATCCGGCTGATATCAAGTGGGTTCTCCTGGTTTCAGTAAACCCTGGAGGAGTCACAGGTGGATCGGGAACCCATTACTTCATTGGTGATTGGAATGGAAAAGAATTTATTGCAGATGACCGAACGACTCGTTGGTTGGATTACGGTCGCGACAATTACGCAGGTGTCACATTTAACGATGCACCAGATAATCGTCGCATCTATATCGCGTGGATGAACAACTGGGATTATGCAAAAGAGATTCCAGCCAACCCAACCCGTGGATCGATGACAATTCCTCGTGAACTCTCACTTACAGAAATTGATGATCAAATTACACTGATACAGAATCCAGTAAATGAAATTAACGAATCCAAAATTAACGATCAACGATTTATAATTACACCTTCTGCTACAAAATCAGGAATTCGATTCAGTCGAAAAGATGGCGCATCTTTTGATATTGG
>CAIUSQ010000066.1 GCA_903901905.1 uncultured Actinomycetes bacterium | reverse complement strand
CGTCGCCTACGCGAACAGATCAACCGTACGTTTGATGAATTAATTAGCGAGCACGGATTAGTAAAAAAGAAGGTTGCGTCGCAAAGAAATGTAGTTGAACCACGGTCTGCGGATAAGAAAAATAGTTCTCCAATTGCATCAAAGTCGAATCTCGAATTTGAGCAGGCAGTACTAGATCTCTTGAAGCCAGTTGAACATTCGTTGTATTCAACTCAGATAGTCAAAATTAATAAAGATGACGATCTACTGAAACTGGTTGACGGGAAAAAATTTATCGCACGAATCGCTGATTGGCATTCAAGTCCTTCAGTCTGGACATTCTTTTACTGCATTGAAATTTCTGATGGTAGTCAGTTGTTAATCCAGGAACGTAGATCCGGCAATATGGTTGGTGGAAATGTTAGAAGGTTAAGTACCAAAGAGACTGCGTACTCGCCAATCATTAACTTCCGGGCCAACGAAGTCGTTCGTCGAAAAATTCTTGCTCGGGAAATTTTTCAGATCGGAAGGCCGAACAAAGTCGATATGAGCTTCTTGGGCAATGACCTGGAGACAGCCTTCAACGATCTTCGTGCGCGTGCCGACTTTCTTTTGTAGGTCGATATCCAATAAGGGAGAAAAAATGAATAGCATGCAACGGGAGCCTTAAACGTGGACTCTAATGAGAAGCACATAGAGTCAGCAGGGCCGGCTACTGTAGAAGTTGAACTTATCGAGAAACTTGCATCGGGGCTTTTGCAATGGGTTTCTTTAGACATTAAACCCATCGGGGGTCGAATTCGGTCAAGGAGTTACGCCAATAGCATCCTGCCTGGATTGCTACAGCTTTGCGAGAAATATCCTAGGGAAGTCGTGCAATGGTTGAACGCGAATGGACATTTGCCTTCGGTCGCTTCTGTTGTAAGGCATCTGGAACGAGAGGTGAACATTAGTAGTCTTGAAGACCAAATAAAGCATAAAAGGTATTCGGGCCCATACCCCGCTCCGGCAATGATGATGGCTGCAGATAGCTACATATTAAGGGTAAGTCGATCGTTTATTGAGGCTGCAGATAGCTGCTGTGCAAGAGAGGTAGCTGTGGAGACAATGGATCAAATAAATAATCAAAAGGTGATCGTTGTACAAAGACGATCAGGTGAGGAAAAGCCAGAGACTCGTCAGAATTTACCACTTGGTCCGCAAAAGTCGATTAAACACACCGATGTTTTCTCAAACAGCTTAGTTCGAAATGCATATCGAAAAGTTGTTGAAGATTTCGCAGAAAAGTTCGCAATCGATAGCAAGACAAGTTTCTTGGGCGGTATGTTGTCATCAAGAAGGGCAATTACTTGGAATTTTCCAGATGGCAACATTACTCAGTCAGATGGAAGCTGGGGACACCGTGCCAGCATGCATGTGTCGACTGTAGCGTTAAGAGCGCGGATCTTGCTTCACGTTGGTGTTGACCTGAGTAAGACCCGTATTTATAGAGAATTTGGCTTGCCAAACAAAGATATCCAGTTGAACGTAATTCAAACACCAAGTTGGCAACT
>CAIUSQ010000065.1 GCA_903901905.1 uncultured Actinomycetes bacterium | reverse complement strand
CTTGGGGTCGCTCTGATTCAAGGACTCGAGCCTTTATGGTGGAGTTTACAGAGAAGGTTGTTGCTCGTTATCAACACAGCGCCTCGATCTGGATGTGGGAGTTTGGTAATGAGTTTAATTCATATGCGGATTTGCAGAACGCAGTGAATCAGACAGACTTAGAGAATTTATTGAAACGGTGGCCTAGAGTAGATGTATCAAAGGGCACTCCTGCAAGACGATCTGTAGCTGATTTGATGAGTGTTACTAATTGTGCGGATGTTTTTTCACACTTTGGAAGAGTTGTGCGAAGGCTCGATCCTACGAGACATATCACTGCGGGTACGGATATTCCACGTTACAACGCTTCAAGACTCGCTTCAAATATTGCCGAAGGGAAATGGCTGCCCGATAGCCCGGTGCAGTTTCGTACAGCATTGAAGCAGGTCACGCCAGATCCATTGGATGTGATTTCTGTACATATTTATCCGGATCGAGAAGGTCAGTATTTCGGTTTGGGAAAGTCGTCACAATTCTCCGATATTCTTTATGAAGTTGTGACAGCGGGTAGAGGTCTTGGCAAGAAAATATTTGTTGGTGAGTTCGGTGTGCCACGCATGAATGGTAAGGATGACGAGAGAAGGAAGTTACGTCGTCTACTTGACTCCATCCTCAGTACGAAGGTTAACTGGTCAGCATTGTGGGTATATGATCGCATGGGTGATGAGGAGTGGAGTGCTCGATTTGACAATGATCGGGCATGGCAGCTCGAATGGATCGCACAGGCAAATGCGACCATTCGGGCTGAGCGGTGAAGTAATTTCTAAGATGGGAGCTTTCGCTGCAACAACGTATGACTTAGACGTAATGGTTGTCAGTTTCACTGGCGACACTGGTTTGGCCGACTACTCCGCATCTCTATGTCGAGAATTGTGTAAGCTTGTGACCATTGAACTGGTGACGGCACAGAGTTTTGAAGAAGTGAAATACGAGGCAAAGTATCCCGTATTCAAGCTTTTCCGGCGCACACGACATTACCCGCTTGATTTCTGCCATTTCGTTCTCCATGTGATTCGTCATCGACCTCGTGTGTTGTTACTTCAGAGCTGGTTGAAATGGCCGATTCTTGAGCTGCCATGGATCGTGCTATTCCGCGCGCTGGGGATTCGCATGGCACTGACGGTGCATGATTTGTTGCCCCATTACCCAAAGCCATGGAGCAAGATAGTTCTACGCTTGTTCTACCGGCAATTCGATCGCTTGATCGTGCATTCTCAACATCAGAGCGAGGATCTTAGGAGCATGGGAGTGGCTACGCCATGTTTGGTGGTTCCGCATGGGGTGTATGACATCTTTAACACGCAGAATCTTGATCGAACCGCTGGAAGAGTTTTTTTCCCAGGACTTCATGAAAGTAATTTTGTGGTGCTGTTTTTTGGTCGACTTGAAGAGCGAAAGGGGCTGCTCGACTTTTTACGTACAGCTGAACTACTTGAGGTGAGTGAGCCAAGCATCCGGTTCATGGTCGCAGGTAAGTCGGAGGAGAGCACAGCAGTGCGTGAGGCACTTTCTGCTGCGCGAATGCGATCAAATGTGCTGATGCATGATCATCTGATTCCGCACATTGAGGTACAACGATTTTTCGCGGCCTGTGATGTGGTGGCTATGCCTTACCATGAGGGAACAAGCAGCGGAGTGATGAAGCTGGCGATGGCATTCAGACGCCCGGTGGTTTGCACTGATGTTGGTGATTTTGCCGAGTCGCTTGAGGTATGGCCCGGTTTGATGGTAGATCAGATGCGACTGCCAGAAAGTCTGGTCGAGAAGGTTAGACAGGCGCGGAATGAGAGTAAGCATCTTGCCGCAGGCACTACCTTGCTATCTAAAGAGACTCAATGGTGCAGCATCGCTTCTAGATATGTATCTTATCTTATGTAAGAGAGGTTAGGGGTAGATCTGGAAATTGCATGCAGAGCATTAGATAATCTGCTGAGCGAGTGTTGGTAAATTAGGGATGATGATATCGCTTGCTAGTAACGGAACCTGAGTTGTTATCAGTGCCAACAACCCTAAAAGTGATGCGTAGTGCATTTCTACTGTGTCATGTAGTAGAAATGCACTAGTCTTAAATCTCTAATATAGTATGTTTATCTCATATAACTAAGTAGTCATGACCCATGACGACTTTCCTTCCTCGCATTAGAATCCATCCTAGTTCAAACGTTCGTAATTTATATATGTTTTGACTTTTTCGTCAAGACTCGTGGTGTGCTAACGAGAAAATAAAATGGGCATCGATTCTCCAATATCATTCAATACTCCGATTGGTCTTCCAGGAAGCTGGCGTAATCAGTTCCTAGTCTTGCTGCTGATTATCGGAGTGGATTCTTTAATCCAATTAGGGGTGAAGTTACGTCGTAACCCTAGCGGCATGCCTAAAGCTATCTAGAATGATGAATATCCAACTTAGGAATTTTATCCTCTTAGCGTTCATGCTCGTTGCTTCTGGCCTGACATTAGCGCTAAACCCAACTCAAAAGATCGCTGCGCAAGGTAGTCTCACTGATCTGGAGACGTTAATTCCGACCTCATTTGACGGATGGCGAGAGGAGTTGAATAAATCGGTACAAATTATTGATCCACAACAAAAGGAATTGATCGACAAGATCTATACCCAGACTCTTAGCCGAACGTATGTGAATACGAATGGATACCGGATCATGCTCTCCATGGCCTATGGTGACGACCAGAGAGACGGCATGCAGATGCATTACCCAGAAGTCTGTTATCCGGCACAAGGCTTTGTGTTGCAAGATAGACAGAATGGCACGTTGGTTACTTCCAATGGTTCGATTCCTGTGACCCGTATCCTGACAAGTTTGGGACACCGTAATGAACCTGTAACCTACTGGACAACTGTTGGCGATCAGGTATTCCAGGGCAGCATCCAGAAGAAACTTTTTGAGATGAAATACGGTCTGGATGGGAAGATTCCTGATGGAATGCTGATTAGAGTATCTTCCATCGATAATAAT
>CAIUSQ010000064.1 GCA_903901905.1 uncultured Actinomycetes bacterium | reverse complement strand
GGAATTTGCTCTGAGATGATATTCATTGCCTCAGAAAGTGCCCGGTAATGCAAAAGCCAGTAACGGTAATTTTTGTTTAAAGCAGGAAACTTTGCTCGAGCCTTAATTAACAGCTCTACTCGATCATCAGCACCTGGATTTGGAATACAGAAATTTGGATCAACGTATGTGGTGCGATCTGACCATACGCCGCCACCTAATCCAAGTATCAGATCACCGATTTGATTAACCCATTCCCCGGAAAGGTTTAACCAATCTTTGGCATACTCACGGGAGACAGATTCAGCAGTTGCAGTTTCATCCGAAGCCATTCTTATAACTGCAAATCTATTTACATCATCATGGATGCCTTCAACATATTGAATATATCCAGCGATGTTCTTGGTATCTGTTCTTATTGATTTCTCAATATTTTTCAAAATCGGACATGGTCCCCACTTACCCCAACCACCTAACATGGTGATCTCTGGATTCATGTAGTACTTGATTATTGGCTTTCCTGCTCCCCGCGGGATGTCAGCCACGTAATCAACCCAATCCGAGCTCTTCAAAATCTCTTCGACTCGCTCATTTCGATCCAGAGATAAAGCGTGGCTTGCCGCCACTACCTTCAAATTTGGATGGTACTTACGGCAGAGTTCGGCCTCTTCTTTATATGCCTTTAGATAGACAACTGGCCAATCCTCACATCTCTTACAACAGCATCCACCATTATCAGTTGCTGGGGTCATCAAGTAATCAATCCGGGGCAACTCAGAAAACACTTTATCTCTAAGCCGCATGATCTCCTTCCAGGATTCAGGATGGGAAGGACAAGCACATCCTTCTTCCAGAAATAACACTCCGTTTTCCGCTTTCCAATCAGGATGCTCTTCAATTGTTGCTTCAAAAATGTCATTCAAAGTGCTGTAAATGCCGACATCCATGCCTAGGTCAATTATTTCTTGACAGATATTTCTCTGTAATTGCCAATGGGCACTATCAAATAGAAAATCTTCCGGTTTGCGCTGACCAAATTGAAAGGGAATGAACCAAATAGTGTTCGCACCCATCTTCTTTAATGAGGCTAACTCACGCTTCCATCTAGGAAAGTCCCAATAGCGCATTCCAGTGTCGCCATTGTGGTTAGCAATGAAGACGCCAATCGGTGTTTCTATGGATTTCGCGGCCCGATCACTCATTTTAGATCCTTTTCTATTTGGAGTAAAAATCTAACCTTTAGTTGCACCAGCTGTCAGTCCGCTTATGAATTGTTTTTGTAGTGCTAAGAAAAATACCAAAATTGGTAAACTTGCAAGGATCATGTAAGCAAAAATTGTTCCGTAATCACTAACTTGTCTTGCGCTGACTTGATAAAACAGACCGGTTATTACTGTTTGACCTGTTAGCGGTCCTAAAATAATTAATGGGGCTAGGAAATCATTCCAAATCCACACTCCTAAGAAAATTAAAACACTCGCTGTGGCCGGCCGTAAAAGTGGAAAAATTATCACCCAAAAAGTTCTTGATTTAGAAGCGCCGTCAATTGCTGCAGCTTCATCAAGTTCGCGTGAGATTCCACGAATGAACCGGGTAAAAACAAACACGCCAAAAGGTAGAAAGAAACCAATGTTCGCCAAAATCAGGCCTGTGTAATTACCAAGCAAGTGCAAGCGTCTTAATACTTCTACCAAAGGTACCAAAAGAACTTGTCCTGGAACCATAAATCCAGCCAGCAGGATCCAGGTGAAAACTTTTGCAGATTTAGTCCGACTCCTAGCGAGAGTGTATGCAAGTCCCGCGGAAAGTAAGCAAGTTAATAGTGCACTTAAAATGGTTACTACGAGACTTCTTTGCAAACCAGCAAGCAAGTCACTTTTCTCTGGATTAAGTGCATTTGAAAAATTCTGCAAAGTTGGATTTGTTGGGATTCCTGCTGGATCGCCCAAAATTTCCGAAGACTCTTTCACTGAGTTTATTAAAACGATAAAAATTGGGAGCAAGAACAGCATCGCTACAAGTATTGTCCCAATCGGACGAACATAAGTTCGTTCTGAATTTTGATTCATCGCTCTACTTCTCTCTTAGTTAAGAAATATACCAATGCGCTGGTGATTATGGCCACTAGTAGCGTGAGAACTATGGCCATTGCAGATGCATAAGCAACTCGTGCGGTCTGGAAAGCCGTTCTAACCATTGTGGTAGCAATTGTTTCAGTTGACCCGACTGGCCCTCCAGCAGTAACAACAATCACTTGATCGTAAAGACGCAATCCGACCAAGGATAAAACCGTGGTATTTATCGTAAGCGAACCAGCAAGTAGGGGCCAAGAGATTTGTCTAAATAGTTGTCGTTCAGTGCAACCGTCAATTTTTGCTGCTTCTACTAATTCTTTAGGTATCGACTGCAAGTCTGCCAAGTAAATAACCATGCAAAAGCCAACCATTTGCCAAGATACTATAAATGCAACCGAAGGAAGTGCCAGAGTTTGAGAGCCAATCCAGCTTTGTGCTAACCCAGATAAATTTAACTGCTTTAGTACCGCATTTAGAATTCCATTATCTGTGAGTATCGAGCCCCAAACTACACTTACAACAACAGCACTAAGAGTCATTGGCATAAAGATTAATACCCTGACTGCGTTGTACAGTTTTCCTTTTTTGTTCAGTAAGAGTGCAATTAATAGTCCGGAAATATTTGGTGCAACAATAATAATTAAGGCAAATTTAAGAGTTGTTAATAATGATTTTCTAAATTCAATATCAGAAAATAAAGTTGAATAGTTTTGGAACCAAATAAAGTCAGTATCTGGATAGGTCCAGTTATAGTTGGTAAAGCTAGAAACAATTAGGATTCCAAAAGGAATCAAGATCAAAAACGAGTAAGTTAAAAAACTTGGTAAATATAGAAGTATGTCACCAATTCTTGAAATCCCTTTGCTAAGAAAGCCCCAGAGCGAGAGTTCTTTCGTACTCTTCACTCCAGGGCCTCCTCTTTAGTTAATACTCTAAATAATACTTATAGTAAGAATTATCTAGCGGTATTTTTCTTAATCGAAGCATCTAGTTCATCTACAGCAGCTTCTGCTGTTTTTGAACCATCCATGATTCCCTGAGCTGCTTTTTGGTAATCAGTCATGAATCCTGCTGGTAACTCATCTTCTCCACCGTTCCAACCAAAGGTTGGTACGCGCTTTGCTGCCATGTAAGCGGCGAAGCTTTCGTCAAAGAGTGGTGCCATTTTTGCTTTAGCTTTCCAGCCTTTTACGTTTGGAAAGAGCGCATCGGTTACTGCGCCAGCTTCAGCGCCAGCTTGGCTTGCAGCAATCGCAATACCAGCGCGTAAAGCTTGTGCTGGATACTTGGTTTTTGCTGAAATGAATGGTGTTTGTGAAACTACTGCACCAAGAGTTGGTGCACCAGAATCTGGTGGAATTGGGAAGACACCAATTTCGAAGTCTTTACCAATGCCTGCTGCTTGCCATGTGCCCATTGGGTACATAGCACCACCGCCACTTTCGAACTTCTCTTTCACTTGTGCATAGGAAATGCTCAATGCATCTTTATTGAAATAGCCCTTTGAAGTTAATACTTCAAATTTCTTAAATGCGGCTAATGCAGATGCCTTGAATGTGGCCTTTCCAGATTTAATATCTTGGTTGAACTTTGGATTCTTGCTCATTACATCTGAGTTCAAGATTCCACCCAACATGATTGGGCTCGCCCAAGCATCGCCAGCACCTGCTGCTAATAGAGGCGTGTAGTTCTTAGCCTTTAATTTCTCGCAAGCGGTCAAGAATTCAGCCCAAGTTTTTGGAACGCTGGTGATTCCAGCATCTTTAAATTGAGTCTTGTTGTAATACATCATTGGAATACCCTGTGCACCTTGTGGCAAGCCATAGACTTTTCCACCAATTCGAGTTTCTCCACCGTTGAAGAACTTAAGTGCAGATTCAGGATATGGCATTAAAGCACCAGCCTTAACAAAATCGCCGGCAGGTGCATCCCAAATGAAATCTGGCAATTGATTAGTAGAGAATAATTGTTGTGCATATGCCTTGCGATCTAGTCCCGGTGTATACAAGTACTTGATCGTTAACTTAGGCATTAATTTACGTGCTTCTGCCGTTAAGGCAACCCAATAATCTTCGGTGATATTAGGTGTCTTAAAGACTAATAGCGAAAGAGTTGCAGGTTGCTTCCATTGTTCCTCAAGAACCAATTTGCCTTTGCTCTTCACGCAGATCAAGTTCTCGAGAGCTGAGGCTCCTTTGACGACAACTTTTTCTTTCTTGCAGGAAGCACCAGCTTTTTGAGCAGCAGAAGCGCTTATTGTGCTAACGCCCGAGAAAACAACTGCAACTGCAAGTGATGCACCAAGTGTCACCCGAAATAGGCGACTTTTGCTCGTTAAAGTTAACAAACTTCCCCCTATATTTTGAAAATCGCCCCCAAAATAGGTGGCGAAGATGATTCTGCCCAAATTGAACAAGAGCAAGTAAGTAATAGCAATAGATATAACGCTCTAATTGATAACAATTTGGTTGTCGTACATTTTTCACTCTTAAACTTGTACGACAAGTGAAGAATTAATCAAACCCTTTACGGATCAGTTGTTAATAGTTACATTCTTATTCGGCATAGTCGAAGTTAACTATTCAAACTTGCAAACCATTGTTCTAAGTATTAAACAATGGTGGTTTAAGTTTGGGATTTGGTGAAAATGATTGAAGTTAATGAAGTCTTGCGGGCAGGCAATCAAAAAATTATCGAATTCAAAAACGATGACTGGTTACTTGAGATTGAAATTGATGAATATCCTAAAGAATATGTTGAAAGAGAAAAAGAATTTACTCGTTATAATTTAAGTAAGAAATTTGAAG